>CAYWNB010000024.1:9255-27389 GCA_964459195.1 uncultured Desulfobacula sp. | reverse complement strand
ACTATGGAGGCGGCTTCCAGATTTGAACTGGAGAATGTCGGCTTTGCAGGCCGATGCCTTACCACTTGGCCAAGCCGCCAATGTATGGAGCGGGAAACGGGAGTTGAACCCGCGACTTCGACCTTGGCAAGGTCGCACTCTACCACTGAGTTATTCCCGCTCAGCAAACAGAAAGAATTTATATACGGATGCCGTTATTTTGTCAATAAAAAATTGCTTAAAATAAAAACTTTCTTGCCTTAATAAAATAATCAAACCCAGACCAGATCGTAAATAACACGGCACCCCAGAGAAAGAATTCCCCGATACCATTAAAATTGATCCCCAGATAAGAATAATGCAGCATCAAGGGGATAATGGCAGCTATCTGGAACCCGACCTTATACTTTCCCAGCCAGGAGGCTGCCACATCCTGACCATTTTCAATGAGTACACACCGCAAGCCGGTGACAGCCAATTCCCTGCCAATGATGACACAGGCAATCCAACCTTGCATAAACCCCAAGGATGCCAACATCACCAAAGAGGAAGAGACCAATAGTTTGTCGGCAAGGGGATCTATTATTTTACCCAGTTTTGTTTCAAGACCCCGGGTTCTTGCCAGATATCCGTCAAAATAGTCCGTGATGGAGGCCAGGGAAAAAAGAGCGGCTGCGATAAACGTGGTGCTCCTGGTGTCTGACATCAGGAGCACCACAATGATAGGAACCGCTACAATTCTGGAAACCGTCATAAAATTGGGGGTCAGCACCACCGCTGTTATTTTTTCTAGCCCCATCTATACCTTATCCCTTTTTTTTATTCCAATCCGACATGAATGCTTCAATCCCCTTATCGGTCATATGATGGGCGGCAAGCTTTTTTAATACCCCATGGGGGATGGTGGCGATATCCGCCCCGATCAGGGCGGTCTTTAAGACATGCAAAGGGTTTCTCACACTGGCCACAATAATCTGGGTATCAAAATCATAATTGTCAAAAATCTGAACTATCTCTTCAATCAGGTCCATGCCTTCCTGGGCCAGGTCGTCAATGCGTCCCACAAATGGGGATACATATGTGGCACCCGCCTTTGCAGCCATCAGGGCCTGCAATGCAGAGAAAACCAGGGTAACATTGGTCTTTATTCCTTCGGAAGACAATGTTTTAACCGCTTTGAGTCCTTCAATGGTCATGGGAATCTTAACCGTAATATTATCGGCAATTTGAGCAAGCTCCCTTGCTTCGGTTACCATGCCGTCATACTCAAGGCTGATGACTTCGGCACTGACAGGGCCGTCAACAACTTTGCATATATTGGCGATGATCTGTTTGAACTCGCCTTCTTCTCTGGCAATCAGGGACGGGTTGGTCGTAACCCCATCCACCATGCCCATGTTGCTGGCATCTTTGATCTGATCAATATTGGCTGTATCGATAAAAAACTTCACCTAACACCTCCTAATCCAGAAGAATGACCTCCTGGCTCGTTTGTTTTTCTATTCGCTTTAACAGTTGACCCGGTGTTTTCTTTAACACCGGATGGATTGCATCACCACCTATATCACACATGGGTCTGAGGACAAAACATCTTTCCTGCATCCTGGGATGAGGGATTTCAAGCGTATCTGTTTTAAAAATCATGCCTTGAAAAAGAATAATATCCAGATCAATGATTCTGGGTCCAAATCGAAAAGCTTTTCCCTCTTTATCCAGAGAAATTTCAACCAGTTTTAAAATGTTAAGCAATTCCAAGGGTTCAGCAGGAGTTTCAATTTTTAAGGCGGCGTTAACAAACCAATCCTGATCTTCAAAATTCTGGGGTTGTGTCCTGTAAAAAGAAGAGACTCCTGTCACATGGATCTGTTTATGATGGTTCAGGCAGTCAATAGCCTGGTTTAGATTCTCCCGCTTATCCCCTTTATTTGAGCCGATACTCAGATAGGCTGTAAACAAGGTTCCCATCATTTTGTAAAATCAACATAACTTGTTTTTGAGTAACCGCTTTTCATCTCATCTTTTCCAATGGCCTGGACCCTGAAATAATAATGAAATCCCGGCACCAAGGATCCGTGATAGACCCTGTCCGGAAGGGGAACCACCCCCATTGATTTAAAAACAAAGGGACAGCCTTCACAGGCAGCAACATCCTTGGTGGCCATATAAACCTCAAAAGCCTCGGGGGATAGTTTGGCCGTTTTCGGATCAATGGTATGGGTCCATGTCAAGGTTAACCGGTTTTCTTCCAAAGATGCCGCCAGATTATCCGGCGCAGCCAGAACATTCCCCTCAATGACAGGGGGTATGGGCGGTCCTTTCTTGCCGCAGGAAGGCGCCAGAAACAAGACCGTCAAAAACAAGACCGTCAGAAAAAGTCCCCCCCCTATGTGTAAAAAATAGGGGAAAAAATAGGAAAAACCATGTTTTTTTTTCAGTTTCATGACGGGTCAAGCTCCTTTTCCGCTCCTTGCACCGCCTGGGCCACATTATCAAAGCTTGTGCCTCCGTATGATATGCGACGAGAGATCATTTGATCAAGGGAAATGAAATGATAGATATCTTGTTCAATCAACTCACTAAACGATTGTAATTTTTCCAGGCTTAACTCATCCAGTTCCTTGTCCTGGCTCAAGCCATAGGCCACGGCTTTTCCGGCCACTGAGTGGGCCTGACGAAAGGCCATTCCTCTGTTGACAAGATAATCTGCAAAATCAGTGGCATTTAAAAATCCCTTTTTGCAGGCAGCTTTCATCCTGGCTTCATGGACCTCAATATTGGGCAGCATCCGGGTATAAACCGCCGTACAGATTTTCAGGGTATCAACGGTATCAAACAGCGGTTCCTTGTCTTCTTGCATGTCTTTATTATAGGCCATGGGAAGGGATTTCATGGTGGTAAGAATGGCCACAAGGTTCCCCACAACCCGCCCGGTTTTGCCCCTCACAAGTTCTGCCACATCCGGGTTTTTTTTCTGGGGCATGATACTGGAACCTGTGGTAAAGGCATCGGAAATCGTGATAAAGGAGAATTCAGCGGATGACCAGAGAATCAATTCCTCGGAAAGCCTTGACAGATGAATCATGCAAATGCTGGCATGGGCGATAAATTCCATGACAAAATCCCGGTCTGACACAGAATCCATGCTGTTCTCAGAGACTTTGCCAAACCCGAGCACCTGTCTTGTGTACTCCCGATTCAGAGGATAGGTGGTACCGGCAAGGGCGGCAGCACCAAGGGGCATGACATCCACCCGCTTAAGCGAATCATCAAACCGCTGTACATCTCGCTTTATCATCTCATAATAGGCCATCAAATGATGGGCGAACAGCACGGGCTGGGCCCGCTGCATATGGGTATAGCCCGGCATGATAACCCTCAGGTGTTTTTTTGCCATGGTCACCAATGCCCTTTGAAAATCTGTCAGCATCTGGATGACCTGGTGGGTTTCTTCCTTCAGGTAAATCCGGACATCAAGGGCAACCTGGTCATTGCGGCTTCGCCCTGTATGAAGTTTTTTAGCCACATCCCCGCTTTCTTTGCCCAGAGCATCTTCCACATGCATGTGGATATCTTCCAAGCTGTCAGTGAAAGCAATTTTATTGTTATCCATCTTGGATTTGACCCGGCCAAGCCCTTTTATAAGGGTTTCGGCCTCATCCTCGGGTATAATGGATTCATTTGCCATCATCTTCAAATGGGCAATACTGCCTTGGATATCACTGTCATAAAGCCGTTTATCCACGTCAATGGATGCATTAAATTTTTCAACCAGTTCGTCCGTGGCCTGGGAAAACCGACCCCCCCAAAGTTTTTCACTCATATCATGCCTGTCTTTCTTTTTATCTTTATGAAAATTATAAAAAAGGATACGTCTACCCCAGGATTAAGCTTTCCAAAATGGCTTTGTGCATATGCCGTTTGTTCTCGGCCTGGTCCCAGAAAGCCGCCCCTTTTGCCTCAAGGACCTGTTCTGAAATTTCTTCTCCCCTGTGTGCCGGCAGGCAATGGAGAACCAGTACATCGGACTTGGCACCTGCCAACAGGTTCTCATTCACCTGAAAGCCTTCAAAGGCTGCAAGACGGCCTTCAAGTTCAGCTTCCTCCCCCATACTGGCCCACACATCGGTGTAGACCACATCGGCATTTTTCACCGCTTCTCTGGGGTCATTTGTAAACTCAATATTGGCCATGGTGTCGGCTCCTGAATTGGCAATAATATCCTGGCGAATAGCATGGCCATCCGGGCAGGCAAGCCGCAAATCAAAACCCAGAACACTGGCGGCATTCACCCAGGAATTTGCCACATTATTGCCATCTCCCACCCAGGCAATTTTTACCCGTTCATATCCGCCCTTGTGCTCAATAATGGTCATGAGATCGCTTAAAATCTGGCAGGGATGAAAGGAATCGGTCAGGGCATTGATCACGGGAATACTCGAGCTTTGGGCAAACTCTTCAACCAGTTCATGGTCAAAGGTTCTCATGGCCAGACAGTCAATGTACCGGGAGAGTACCCGGGCCGTGTCCTTTGCCGGCTCATTCCTTGAAATCTGGGTATCTCGGGTGCTCATATAAATGGGATGCCCCCCCAGCTGAATCATGGCTGTTTCAAAGGAAATCCGGGTTCGGGTGGATTTTTTATCAAAAATTAATCCCAAGGTTTTGCCGGTCAACAGGGAATCAAAAATGCCCTTTCCATACCGTTCCTTAAGTTTCATGGCCCGCTTGAAAAGATGTTCAAAATCCTCTTGTTCAAGATCCAGCAACGATAATATGTCTTTTTTCAATAGTGATCTCCTAAATTTTCTGATCTGGCCTAGAACAGGCTGTCTAAAACAGCCACAAGCCTGTCAATATCAGTTTTATCAATAATTAAAGGGGGTGCAAATCTTAAAATCTTACCCTGAATCCCGTTAATAATAAAGCCTCGTTCAAAACAGCTTGCCACAAAGAACCCCGCATCCTTATCTTCATCAACCCCAGTATCAGTGCTAGTGTCAATGTCAATTTCCATTCCAACCAGAAGCCCTTTACCCCTGACATCAAGAATCCGGGAGTGTTTTTCCTTGAGTTCAAGCAGTTTTCCACGAAGATATGCCCCCTTTTCATTCACCCCGGAAAGAAATGCTTCGTCGGATATGATATTGACCACTTCCAGGGCTGCGGCCGTGGCAAGCGGGCTTCCCCCAAAGGTGGTGCCATGGCTGCCCAAATCAAACCCCTTTGCCGCATCTTGTGTGGCCAGCATGGCCCCAATGGGAATCCCGTTGGCAAGGGCCTTTGCAAGGGTCATTATATCCGGAGTAATCTTGTAACCTTCATGGGCAAACAGGGTGCCGCACCGTCCCATACCTGTCTGAATTTCATCAAATATGAGCAGAGTGCCGGTTTCGTTGCAAAGGGCCCTGACCTTAACCAGGTAATCGGGGTCAGCAGGGATAACCCCGCCCTCCCCCTGGATGGGTTCGAGCATCACGGCAGCAACGGTGTCATCCATGGCGGCTTTCAGGGCATCAATATCATTAAAGGGCACATGGATAAATCCTTCCAGCAGGGGATAAAACCCCTCTTTGATCTTGTCCTGACCCGTCGCCGACAATGTGGCCATGGTCCTTCCATGGAAGGATTGTTCCATGGTAATAATCTTGTACCGGTTCTTATTTCCCTTTGACTGAAAATACCGCCGGGCAAGCTTTATAGCTGCCTCATTGGCTTCTGCCCCGGAATTGGAAAAAAAAACCCGATCCGCAAAAGATTTTTCCACAAGTGCTGCAGCAAGGCTGGCCTGGGGAACAGTATAAAAAAGATTGGAAACATGGACCAGGGTTCTGGCCTGACGTTCAATGGCCTGGGTGATGATAGGATGACAATGCCCCAGATTACACACGGCAATGCCCGCCAGAAAATCAGTATAGGTCTTTCCCGCTTCGTCAATGAGGGTGGTCCCTTCCCCCCGGACAAAGGCCTTTCCCTGGCGAAGATAGGTTTGGAACACAAATTCAGTGGTCTTTTCGATAGGATTCATAGGATCGTCTTCATTCTTTATATTCATTAAACTGCCTTTTTATTAAACCAATTTATCCTTAATCGGTGAATACCTGGGTTCCGATACCTGAATCTGTGAACAACTCCAAAAGCACGGCATGGGGTGTTTTACCATTGATAATATGTGATTTTTTCACCCCATTTTTCAGGGCCTCAAGAGCGCATTCCACCTTGGGGATCATGCCCCCTTTGATACGGCCATCGGCAATCTGTTCATTGATTTCCCTGTCTGTAATGGAAGAAATCAATCGGTGATCCCCATCCAGGACCCCGTCCACATCGGTGACCAGGACAAGGCGTTCAGCCCCCAGGGCCGAGGCAATTTTTGACGCCACCACATCGGCATTGATATTATAGGTTTCCCCGTTTTTGCCTAAGCCCACCGGTGCAATAATGGGAATAAACCCTTGGGCTGTCAGGGTATGAATGATATGGGGATCCACCTTCGTCACACTGCCGACCATGCCCGGATCGATGATCTCCGGCGGTTTATTTTCATCCGCCTGAAGGTAAATTTTCATTTTTTCTGCCGTGATAAGCCCCCCGTCCTTTCCGGTAAGCCCCACAGCTCTCCCCCCTTCCCGGTTGATCCTGGCCACGATATCCTTGTTCACCTTTCCGCCCAGCACCATTTCCACCACATCCATGGTGGCATCATCGGTGTAGCGCATCCCCCGGATAAAGGTTGAGGTAATACCCATGGCCAAAAGCACCTTGTTTATCTGAGGACCGCCGCCATGGACCACAACCGGGTTTATTCCGACGTATTTCAACAGGGTAATATCATTAGCAAAATCGCGTTTCAAGCCTTCGTCCACCATGGCGTGTCCCCCGTATTTTATCACAACGGTCTTGGTGGAGAACTTTTGAATATAGGGAAGGGCCTCGATCAATATGTCTGCAACAGTGTGGGTCATAGGATATACCGGCTTAAATCCTGATCTTCAACAATATCCATCAGCTGTTTGGTGACAAATCCGGCATCAATGGTAATGTTTTTTTCTTCAATGTCAGGCGCTGCAAATAATATCTCTTCCAGCAATTTTTCCATGAGGGTGTGAAGTCTTCTGGCCCCGATATTCTCCGTGGTGGAATTGACTTCCACGGCAATATCCGCAATTTTCTCCACGGCATCCTGGGTAAATGAAATCACCACCCCCTCAGTCCTTAGCAGGGCAATGTATTGGAGCATCAGGGCATTTTTGGGTTCCGTCAAAATCCGGGTGAATTCTTCGGCACCCAGAGAATGCAGTTCCACACGGATGGGAAACCGACCCTGAAGTTCCGGGATCAGGTCCGAGGGTTTTGACACATGGAAGGCCCCGGAAGCTATGAACAGGATGTGATCGGTTTTGACCGTGCCGTATTTGGTGGGGACGGAACTGCCCTCTACAATGGGTAAAAGATCCCGCTGCACCCCCTCCTTGGACACCTCGGGGCCGTGACTTTGTCCCTTGCCCGCAATCTTATCGATCTCATCGATAAAAATAATACCGGACTGCTCGACCAGACTGACCGCATCGGTTTTTACCTGTTCCATATCCACGAGATGGGCAGCCTCTTCCTGGGTAAGAATCCCCATGGCCTCCCGCACGCTGACCCTGCGGCGCTTGGTATTTTTTGGCATCAAATTGCCCAGCATATCCTTGACATTGATGCCCATCTCCTCAATACCGCTGTTGGAAAAAATTTCCACCATGGGCGAGGATTGGGCCGTTACATCCAGATCAATCTTCCTGGCATCTAATTTTCCCTTGTGAAGCATGGTTCGAAGCTTTTCCCGGGTGGATGCCACCGGGACAAAATCAGAGTCACCCGTTGCCGACGGTGAGCTACCATCAGTCGTGCTGCCATCAGTCGGGCAATCGCCAGTAGGACAACCATCAGCCGCAAAAGCAGGCGATGGTGCAGAGGGCGGCAGAAGAATATCCAAAACCCGTTCTTCAGCCATCCTTGCTGCCTTTTCCTGGACCGCATCCTGCTGCTTTACCCGAAGATTGTTCACCGTCAATTCCACAATGTCCCGTATCATGGATTCAACATCCCGTCCCACATACCCGACCTCGGTAAATTTAGATGCCTCTACCTTATAAAACGGAGAGTCGGTTAAATTGGCCAGCCGCCGGGCAATTTCCGTTTTACCCACCCCGGTGGGCCCGATGAGAATGATATTTTTCGGGGCAATCTCTTCTTGTAAATCTCGATCCAGCTGGCGTCTTCTCCACCTGTTTCGAAGGGCAATAGCCACCGATTTTTTGGCATCTTTCTGACCGATGATATATTTATCCAACTCCGTGACAATCTCTTTGGGTTTTAAATCTTTCATATGGGGGTCTCGTTTTTGATTTCTTCAATGGTAACATGGTGATTGGTGTAAATGCACAGGTCTCCTGCTATTTTCATGGCCTTCTCAACAATTTTTACAGGAGAATAATCTGTATTTTCCATCAGTGCAATGGCGGCTGACTGGGCAGATGTGCTGCCGGATCCAATACTGATGACACCGTCATCGGGCTCAATCACATCCCCGTTCCCGGACAATAGATAGGTATTTTCCTTGTCCGCTGCAATCATCATGGCCTCAAGCCGGCGCAAATATTTATCGGTTCGCCAGTCCCTTGCCAATTCCACACAGGCCCGGGTCAGACTCCCGTTATACCGCTCCAATTTTTCTTCCAGTTTTTCCGAAAGGGTCAGGGCGTCGGCGGTGGCGCCGGCAAAACCGGTGATAATCTGATCGTGATATATTCGCCGGACCTTTTTGGCCTTGTGCTTTGTCACAATAGTCCCCAGGGTCACCTGGCCGTCTCCAGCCACAACAACGGTATCCTTCCCGCGCAATGCCAGGATGGTGGTACCATGAAATATTTCTATACTCATACTATTTTAACTCCTTGGATGTGCCTTGTCATATACCTGCATCAACCGGTCCATACTCACATGGGTATACACCTGGGTGGTTGACAGGCTGGCATGGCCCAATATTTCCTGGATTCCCCGCAAATCGGCACCGGAATCCAGCATATGGGTTGCAAAGGAATGGCGCAGGGTGTGGGGGGAAACCGGAACATTCAGCCCGCATTCATTTACAATTTTAGCCAGTATCCGCCCTATGGACCGGATGCTCAGCCTTAAATACTGCTTGTTCAAAAATACCGCCGCAACGGCTTGATCAATCGTTTCCCGATACGCACAAATGGCATCAAGGGCCCTTTTCCCCACAGGGACCACCCGCTCCTTGCTGCCTTTCCCAAAAACTCTAATCATTTGGTTTTTAAAGTCAACATCATTCATTTCCAAACCATATATTTCCGAAATTCTCATGCCGGTGGAATAAAAGGTTTCAAACATGGCCAGATTTCGCTTATCCTGCCAGGTATCGGTTTTAATGGAATCTAATAACCGAAACAGATCATCAATGTTCAAGAACCTGGGAATAGTTTTTTCCAACTTGGGAAAAGGGATGGTATCGGCCGGATTCATCTTTATATGCCCTGCCCTGACAAGAAAATCAAAAAAAGATTTCAAAGAGGATAATCGTCTGGATAGGGTGCGTTTACTTTTTTTGGCCCGTACCTGGCAGGACAAATATTTCCGGATCCAGTTTTTGTCCAGTTCCAGAATTCTGGCAAAAAACAGGTGCTGATTCTCCAGGGTATCCAGACCGTCAGTATCTTTCGGATCCGTCTGGTAATCCAGAAAAAAACCGATAAAATTCAGAATATCAGACCGATACGCCCTCAGGGTATGGGGCGAATATCCTTTTTCCGCATCAAGAATCTCAATAAAGGAATCCAGTATCCCGTCAGATCTCTTGAGTGGGATCATGGAAAAAGTCCTATCAACTGCATCACCTGCTGCATGTCTTCCCACACCTTTCGTTTTAAACCAGGCTGTGCTAAAAGAGCCGACGGATGGAGAGTGGGCATCACCGAAATCCCATTATAAGTATGAAGCTTTCCCTGGAATTGTTCCATGGGGGAGGTAATATTTAACAATAGGTGGCCAGCCTGTGGCCCCAGGGTAATCAACACTTTGGGGACTGTTTCTTTAATCTTTGTATGGATGGAAACCGCATCCGATGCGTTGCAAATAAACACCGATTCAGGTGTCAAATGCATGGCATTTAAAATTTTGCCAAGCAGCTCTCCTCTTTTCCCGCTAAAAAAAGAGCCTTCACTGTCAACAAAAAACAGGTCTGCATTTTTCGGGCCCTGAAACAAAAACGGGGGGACCTTTTTCCTTGGCCTGCCCCACCTGTCCATGGTGTCTTGGCTCGCTTGGGAAAGGGTAAAACTCGCATTGCCCAATGAAGCTTGATGGGAAAGATACTGAGAAAAATCCTGGAGGGTTCTGATAAACTCAGAGGAAACAGACTGAATGGTATTGATTTTCCCCATGGACCTATCCTGTTTGTTCAATAATGGTATCCAACAGAATGTGGGCAACCTTTTCCTTGTCCATCAGGGGGATATCCTTTGAACTTCCGTCTTTTAAGAAGAGCTTGACCTTGTTGGTATCGGTTTTAAACCCTGAATCAGCGGTTCCCACAAGGTTGGCAGCGATCATATCCAGGTTCTTTTTTTCCATTTTGAGCAGGGCATGTCGTTCAAGATCATTGGTTTCTGCGGCAAATCCGACCAAAAACTGGTCCTTGGTTTTGAGTTTACCAACCTGTTTGAGAATATCCATATTCTCTGTCATGGAGATGCTCAACTCCTTTGAGTTTTGACGCTTTTTAATTTTGAGAACACCGGGGTCCACAGGTTTATAATCTGCCACAGCCGCCACCTTGATGATGATGTCGGCAACGTCAAGGTGTGAAAAAACAGCCCGGGCCATTTCATCACAACTTTGAACAGGGATGAATTCCACGTCCACCGGTGGATCAAGGCTGACAGGCCCTGAGACCAGGGTGACAATAGCCCCCCTTTTTTCAGCAGCCCTGGCAATGGCATACCCCATTTTACCAGAAGAATGATTGCTGACGTACCGGACAGGATCGATGGCTTCAAGGGTGGGGCCGGCGGTTATAAGAACTTTTTTACCCAAAAGATCTTTTGGGGTCAACACTGCGCAAAGCCTGTCAAAAATAAACCAGGGTTCGGGCAGCCGACCCGTTCCAACGGTTTTACACGCCAATACCCCGGCATCGGGATCAATGATATGAATGCCATCTTGTTCCAGAATGTCCAGGTTTCGTTGAACCCGTATATTCTGGTACATGTCCGTATTCATGGAAGGACAAATCATGACAGGACTTGTGACCGCCAGCAGGGTCGTTAAAAGCGCATCATCGGCAATGCCGCAAGCCAGTTTTCCAATAAAATTGGCAGTGGCCGGTGCAACCAGGGCCGCATCAACACTTGTGGCAATATCGATGTGGGTGACCGAAGACTGGGGTTCCTTCCACAAATCTGTGAGCACCGGATTTTCACTCAAAACCTCAAAGGTGGTTTTCCCGACAAATTCCAGGGCTGCACGAGTCATTGCCACATGGACATTGGCCCCGGCCTTTTTGAGCAGTCGTAACAATTCCACGGATTTGTAAGCGGCAATACCGCCGGTAACCCCGAGAAGAATATGGGCGTTCTTTAGAACCATTATTCGGATAAATCCGTCGGGGTCATTACTGTGCCTGTATTTCCCCCCATTGTGGGAGCCACCCCAATTTCAACATAGGTATAGACCTGAGAATCCCTGATGGTTATAACGGCACACCGGGATGTTTTTTCAAACACCATAATAATGGTTCCCGGTGATTTTATTTTGCTGACCACACTCCAATTATCTTTAATCATGTTGTTGCTGAAAAAATTGAACAGGGAGGAGGAATCCACCCTTCCCTTTAAGGCAAGAATCCCGGATCTGAAGCCAGGAGTGGAGACCACAACGGTTCTATCTTTATTCACCTTAAGTTCCAATGGCACCAGGACATCTTCAAAATCATAGTAAACAGCCGTTATTTCCTTTGGTTTTTCCGATGCTTGTGTAAAAGATGGAGATGTTTCTGGTGTTGCAGAATCTGTATTTCCAAAACAGCCATAAACACTCATGGCCAGTAAAAATCCCAGTCCAAGTAAAATCAAGCGCATTCGATGATTGGATTTCATATTTTTCCTCCGATACTTTGGGTTTTTAGTACATTCCATATGGGTTTCTTCTAAAACTATTTATCTAAAAAGTCAAATAACATCACCCAATTCCATTGTCCGTTTTTTTTAAAACCCATACAAAATCAACCAAAGAGACAAGGAAGAAAAAAAGAAAAATTTCGGATCAATATTCTATTATTTAAAAAAATTTACTAATTAAATCATTTTAAACGCTTATAATTTATCCATGTGCTTGACTTGGAAAGTAAAATTATATTAACATGCATCATAATATAAATCCTGTTCAATTTTTTTTAAATTTATTCCCTGTTCATCTATAGGATATGATAATTATTGCAAAAATCATATTTACCCGGATATTTAACAGGATATTAACCCTATAATAACCCATCACAAGGAGGTATCATGAGTGATTTTTTAAGAAACCTGAGAAGCTCCCATAAAAAGGAGGCCCCTCTGCAAAGAAAAAATCCTGATGGCAATTATTATCCGAAGACCGAACGAAGGACACTCAGTGACAGAAGAAATGTCACTGATTTCGACACGATTGATACCCTTACTCAACGCTTAGGGGATGCACTGCCTGAGACCCTCGAAAACATGACCACCCTGGCAGAACAAGTAGAAAGAATAGCCGCCACCAACGAATTGACAGCAGAATCAAAAGTCCGCCAGCATAATGCCGTTGCCGATTTTTTCAACTCCCTGAACAAACTGCTAACAGAAAACACCGAAACAAACATGTCCAAAGACCAGCCTCAGGAAATCACCACCAGTTATGCATCGGGAACCCACTACACCAAAGACGACATTCTGTCCATCATTCAGAACATGCGAGACCAGGGAGCCACCTTCTCCATCATTGCCGATTACTTACAAAAGAAAGGCATACCAACCTTTTCTGGCAGAGGAGAATGGCATGCCCAGACGATCCACAGACTTTGTAAATAAACTTACTTCACCTTCATGCCCTGAATTATTATTTTAAATGTGGTTCTCAGTGTGGACCTGACAAAATCTTTCTGGTCATTTAACAACCGTTTGGAATCCACCCAAAGCACAACTCCTGCATAGGAGCCCCATAGAACATCGGCCATGGCCGCAGGATGTTCATCAATAAAAATACCGGTATCAATGCCTTCTTTTACCACCGCAATGATGGCACCATGTGCCTGGGATGAATATTTTTTTAATTGTTCCATGACTTCATCGGAAAGATTCTGCAGGGTTTCTCCGGACTGAAGATGAAACAAATTGATCAGAATATTGGCATCATAGTCGTAGACATCAATAAACACATCCCGAAATCTTTCAATTTTTTCCTCAACAGAGATATCCTGATGCACCACCTTTTTTATTTCAGTGCCCAAATGTTTCAGGATATTAATGGACAAAGAGGTATGAAGCTCTTCCTTGTTTTTAAAATACAGATACAGGGTGCCCGGGCTCAATTCTGCAGCAGACGCAATTTCTTCCATCGTAGCACTGTTAAATCCCTTTACAGAGAACACCTTCCGGGCCGCAGCAATGATATCTTCTCTTCTTCTCTCTTTTTCCCGCTGCTTACGTTCATGTATACCCATTTTTACCTCTTTATTTTTTGAAGATGATTCATAAACTATATAAATGCACCGATAGATACAAAAATCTGAAAAGAATCGCAAGGAAAAGATACAAAAAAGATGAATTTAATCATATTTATGATTTATTTCATGACGCTTTTTTCCTTTTAGTATTCACATTCATGTTTTTTTTTACTATCATGTCCTTGCAAACCAAGTCCCATAAAAAGGATAGTCCTTAAAAACAATTGACCGTTCGAGTCAACGGAGAGCGATATTATGTCAAAATCAACATACTGGGCCGATAGCTATGTGGAAAAAATTTCAAGCGCAAAGGATGCCCTGAAAGGTATACGCCCAGGTCAACGGGTCTTTATCGGGTCCTCCTGCGGAGAACCCCAGCACCTGGTCAGTGAACTGTCCCAGTCATCTGCTAGGTTCACTGATCTTGAAATCGTCCGGCTTCTCAGCATTGAAAGCGGACCTTTGACCCTTATTGCCAACCAATCCCATTCCCAGCAATTTAATATCCGGTCTTTTTATCTGGGGTCGGCCTCCCCAAAACTCATCAAAAAAAACCAACGGTTCATTACCCCCATTAATCTGTCCCAGATTCCCCGATTGTTTAAATCCGGGCTCATGCCCCTGAACGCAGCCCTGATTCAAGCCTCGCCCCCGGATGACTTCGGCTGGATGAGTCTTGGGGTCTCCGTGGATATAACCCTGGCAGCCTGTGAATCTGCAGACATTGTCATCTGCCAGGTCAACCCCAACATGCCCCGGGTGTTGGGAAGAAGTTTTATCCATGTCAATGATGTGGACTATATTGTCGAGCACGAAGAGGAGCTGCTGACCATCAAGCCCATGCCGGAACTGGAAACAGCCAATATCATTGCCCGGCATATTTCAAGGCTCATAGATGACGGATCCACAATCCAGACAAGCCTTGGTGTCAACAATGAAGCCACCATGGTCTGTCTGGCAGAAAAAAACGATATCGGCATTCATTCCCAATATCTTACCGACAGTATCATGCGGCTTTTCTCCCTGGGGGTAGTCACCAACAAACGAAAGGGATTTAATGACGGAAAACTTGTGGCAGGAAGTGCCGTAGGTTCCAACCTGCTCTATGAATTTATCGATGACAACCCCTCCATAGAATTTCACCCTTCAGATTATATCAATAATCCCGCCATTATCGGTCGGCACAATGCCATGACCTCTTTGAATACAGCAATGGCCATCGATCTTACCGGCCAGGTGGCAGCAGATGCCCTTCCCTATAATAATTATACCGGAATAAACGGGTTGCTTGATTTTACCAGGGGGGCAGCCATGTCCGAAAATGGAAAATCGATCTTGATGATGACCTCCACCTCTGATCATGGCAGACAAAGCCGAATCGTCCCTTGTCTTACGGACGCGGTGGTGGTTCCCCGGGGGGATGTCCAGTTTATTGCCACAGAATACGGAGTGGTAAACCTGTTTGGAAAAACCCTCCAGGAAAGAGCCCTGGCCCTTATCAGCATTGCTCACCCCGATTTCAGGGATGAGTTGTTCACCAAGGCCAAAGAACTGAACCTCATTGATGTGGAACGAAAATTTAAACAGGCGACCAAGGGGGTATACCCCGTTAAATATGAACAAACCATTGAAATCAACGGAATTCCCATCACCTTCCGGCCGGCCAAACCCGTGGATCAAAGGAGTGTCCAGGAGCATTATTACACCATGAACCGGGGGGATATTGTCTCCCGTTTTTTCCACGAAAAGAAAAGCTTTGTCCACGATCAGATTGAAACCACCTATGAAATTGACTATGTCAATGACCTGACCATTGTGGCCACCATCGGAGAAATGGGATTTGAAAAAATTATTGCCGTGGGAGAATATTTTAGAAACACCATCATTAATATGGCCGAAATTGCCTTTTCCGTATCCCGGGAATATCAGAGCATGGGCATTGCCCAGATTCTCCAGGCTAAACTTGCTATGGCTGCCCGAGACAATGGCATCAAAGGCCTGATCGCCTATACCTCCCCCCAGAACAAGGGAATGATCCGGCTTTTTAACAAGCTGCCCTACAGCATCAGTTCAGAAAAGGATGATGACATGATTATCCTCAATTGTCTGTTTGCAGAGCCAGCGGATAAGGATAAGGCGACCAAAGATTCAGAGGCCTCCATGGGCTAATGGCTTATTTTCGCTATAATTTTCGCTTCAACAGGGCCACGGATTCTATGTGATAGGTGTGGGGGAACATGTCCACAGGGGTGATTTCCACCACCTCATACCGGGTGGAGAGCATTTCAAGGTCACGGGCCAGGGTGGCGGGATTACAAGAAACATACACAATTTTTGGGGCATGGATGGCCAGTACCTGGCTGACCACATCCTTGTGCATTCCCACCCGGGGCGGATCAATAATAACCACATCCGGTATCTGGGCGAGATTGGGCAGCACATCCTTAATATCCCCTTCATAAAACTCACAATTTTCAATGCCATTCAATTGAGCATTCTTTCGGGCATCAATGACAGCCGAGGTGACAATCTCAATGCCATAGACCTGTTTTGCATCCCGGGACAGCCAGATGGGAATGGTCCCGGTTCCGGAATAAAGATCCAGAACCGTCTCCTGGCCTTTAAGATCGGCATATTGCGCCACCTTGGCATAGAGTTTTTTACACGCCCTTGTATTGGTCTGGAAAAAGGAGTTGGCCGATATCTTAAAACTAAAATCCCCGAGCTTTTCCGTAATAAAATTTTCACCATGGATCAGGATCTCTTCTTTATCCCGAGCCACCCCGGATAAAGAATCGGTTATATTATTGAGAATGGAGTGAATGTTGGGATATTTTTCTGCCAGCAGTTTCCCTAAAGCGGATACCACGTCAAGGTTTTTATCCCGGGTCACAATATTCACCATCCACTGGTCATGGGCCACGGAATGGCGCAACATGAGAAAGCGCCAGAATCCTTCATGGCTTCTGAGATGATAGGCGGGCAGTCCGGATTCTTTGATAAAGGTCCGAACATCGTCTAATATCTCATTTCCCAGGGCTGGCATAATCTCGCATTGCTTGATATCAATAACCTTATCAAAGGTGCCTGGCACATGGAGGCCGATGCCAAATCCTTTTTTAATGGTCTCATCCGCAAGTTCTTCGGGCATGAGCCATCGCTGGGAAGAACAGGAAAACTCCATCTTGTTCCGATACCCGAATATCGGATCGGAAGGGATAACATCCATGACAGGAACGCCTTTTAACCTGCCGATGTGCTCAATGGATTCGGTTACATGCCTTTTTTTATACTCAAGCTGTAGATCATAGGGCAACTCCTGCCATTTGCACCCGCCGCAAAAATTACAATATTGGCATCGGCCCTTTTGTCTGAGTTCAGAGGGTTTCAAAATCTGGATCAACTTCCCTTCGGCCCAGGATTTTTTCTTTTTGGTTATTTTCACAAAGACGGTATCACCGGGCACACACCGATCAATAAACACGGGAAATCCATCGGGTTTTGCAAGCCCCTTGCCCCCAAAGGCAAGGTCAATGATCTCAAGTTCATAGGTTTTTCGTTTGCTTATAGACATATAAAATTTCATTCTTTTAAAATTATTAGGGTTAATCTGCTTTCAAAAACTTGATATTATACGGGTTTAATGACATAAAGACAAGGATGAAAACAATGGTAGAAAAAAGGATAAAAGAAATTGATTTCCAGGTAGAAGGGCTTATCCTCAAAGGAATGCTGCACCTTCCAAAAATTTTAAATCCCCCCATCGTGGTGGGATCCCACGGTCTGGAAGGCAGTAAATCCTCTGCCAAGCAAATGGTTTTGTCCCATCTCCTGCCGAAAAACGGCGTGGCATTTTTCCGGTTTGACCATAGGGGCTGCGGCCAGAGCCAGGGCAATTTTTTAACAGACACCTCCCTTGAAAAAAGAACCCGGGACTATCTAATGGCGGTCCGCCATATTATAAATTTAAACCTCACATCCAGGCAGCTTGGGCTCTTTGGATCCAGCATGGGAGGCGCCACCTGCATCAATGCCTGGGAAAGGCTGAATCACCTTGATGTAAAAATTTGCGGAGGTGTTTTATGTTCAGCCCCGGTCCAAAGCCGGACCATCGAAAACATTCCTGTTCAATCCAATGGGAAAAGGCCTGCCCTGCCCTTAAGTTTTTTTGAACAAAACCTTCTCTTTAATCTCCTGGAAAAAACAAAATTCCTCCACAATGTATTGATTTTCCACGGAGATGCCGATGAGGTGGTACCGGTTTCCAATGCCCATGATATATACACCCGGATGCAGTCTCCCAAACAAAAGATCATCCACAAGGGCGGAGATCACCAGATGACATCAAAACAACACCAGGCACAGTTTGCAAGTCAAGTTGTGGAGTGGTTTACAGGCATTTTCAAAG
>CAYWNB010000024.1:0-9155 GCA_964459195.1 uncultured Desulfobacula sp. | reverse complement strand
AGCCAAGTCCCCGGTACAATTAAAAAAAATTTAATGATCCATTAATCTACGCATCAACACTTCCAGGGCAGTGGCAGCAAACATCCGCTTGTTCCTTGCCCTGTTCCCAAAATTAAAAATATATTGCCTGGCCGTTTCAACCCCGGGCCCTGCAATACCGATGCAGACCGTTCCCACGGGCTTATCAACGGTGCCGCCTGTGGGACCTGCAATGCCGGTGGTTGAAATACCCCAATCTGTATTACCTGCTTTTTTTACACCCACAGCCATTTCAAGGGCGGTCTGTTCATGGACGGCACCATGGGTCTCAAGGGTATTTTGTGCAACACCGAGAATATCCATTTTGGCATCATTGGAATAGGTGATGGCCGAAAAGAGAAAATAGTCTGAACTGCCGGCGACATCGGTGACAAGATTTGAAATCAGACCGCCTGTGCAGGATTCGGCAATGGCAAGGGTGAATTTTTTTTCTTTTAAAAGCCTTCCCACCTCCTGTTCAAGGCTTTGCCCACTGGAGGAAATCACCTTGTTCTCAAGGCGCGAAATGGCCCATTCCCGGGCAGCGTCCATCTGCTCGACCATGGTATCACGGCAGCCCTCCCCCTCCAAGGGACAAACGATCTTGACCTCAATGAAGGGAAATTTTGCCCGAAATCCCAGGTTCATCCAGGGGAATTTTGCGTCAAACCCTTTCAAAAGTGCTCCCACCCGAGATTCCGGCAACCCGAAAATCGTAAGTCTCTCAATAAAAATTTTTCTTGTAAGGCCAAAGATATCGGACAGTTTTGGTTTGACCTCCTCTTCAAACATCGCCTTCATTTCCGAGGGCACCCCGGGCATAAAATAGAAGGTACATTGATCCAGGGACAAGGTAAATCCGGGAGCAGTTCCGTTCCGATTGACCAGAACCCCTGCCGATGAAGGCAGGATGGCCTGTTTTTTATTGTCCCGGGTAATTTCAAACCCCCTTTTCTCAAAATAGGCAACCATGGTTTCAAGGGCCTTGGAGTTTAACACCAACTCTTCTTTTGCAGCCCCGGCACAGGCCTTTGCGGTCAGGTCATCCTGGGTAGGACCGAGCCCGCCTGTAACCATACAAAGATCTGCTCTTTGGGCAATTTTTTCAAGGGCATGGCGTATCCCGGTTACCGAGTCTCCCACAGCCGTGATCTGTTGAACCAAAATCCCCATTTCTTTGAGTTGTTCACATAAATACCCACTATTGGTATCAACGATATCCCCCAGCAAAACTTCATCACCGGTGGACAGAATTTCAGCCATCATTTTTGTTCCTCCAGCTGATTAAAAAAAATGGCATGGTTGGAGGAAAAATAGGCTGGATTTTTCCTGAATTCCGATCCAATGGCCAGCTCTTTTTTAAATTCCTTGTTCAAAAAATTTTTCACTTTTCTCCGCTCCCAGCCCTTTGGATGGACAAAATTCGAATACAGGGACAGGTCTCCGTGATAAAATTCCCGGGTCTCCAATCCATCGGCATCTTCGCTGAATTTGGGCAAATTAAATACCGCCAGGTTCAAATAATCTATATAATCCTTGTGAAGCTTAGTATAATCAAGGGTTTTCCGGGCAGCTGCTTCATCCTCAAAACTGGTGCCGAACAAAAGATAAACATAGGTTAAAATCCCAGCTCGCTTAAGATTTTTCAAGGTGATGGAGGCCATCCCAAGATCCGTCCCCTTGTTCATCAGTTCGAGCACCTTCTGGTCCCCGGATTCAAGACCCAGCTTGAGCATTTCGCATCCGCTTTTTTTAAGGGACCGGCAAAAATCAAGGCTTAAAAATTCCTTTTCAAAGCGCACAAACCCATACCATTTAAAGCCCAGCTGGGTTGTGGACAATGCCCTTAAAAATGCCGGGGTAACGGCATTGTCGATAAAATGAACCGTGTCAGGAGAATATTGACGGTTCATTTTTTTTAAATCTTCCAGGGTCTTTGCCGCCCGCTGGGTTGAATAGGGGCGGGTTTCCGCCCGTTCAGGACAAAAGCGGCATTTACTCCAATAGCAGCCGATGGATGCCCTGAAGGGAAGAATGGTTCCCGGCGCCAGGTAGGCGTGATTCTTTGCAAATCCATAGTCCGGGACATAATGTTTTTTACGGGTGCCAGGCACCCCGAAAAGCGCCAACAGGGGCTGCTCCCCCTCCCCTTTTATCATTACATCTATCAAGTCAGAAAACGGATTAGAAGACGAATCACCAAAATTAGGCCGACTCATCCAGGAAGAGACCAGCCCTCCGCCCATGACCAGTTTTTTGTCCCTAAAATTTGCCCTTATCCAGCCAGCCAGGGCAAAACTGACAAGGGCCTGGTTCAAATAACAAAGGGAAATCCCTACAAACTTTGAATCAGATGCAAGAATCTGGGGTCGAATCTCCTGTTCAAAAAACGGGAAAAACGGATTTTGGTTAAAGGCGGCAGCACTCGTCAAAAGATCCTTGCTTGCAACAGAAGAAAGCTGGTTATCGGAATAATCGCTCAGGCTGATCTTATACCTGCTCTGGTCCACGGATATGGACAACAGTTTGTTCAAATCATAGACCCGCTGGTGATACCGGTCCACATTTGTATATAAGCCAGTGGTTTTCAGATCCGATAAAAGGGTATTCCTGTTTTTCAATGCCCGCCGAGACCAGGAGTCCCGGGCATCCAGGTCTGATTGAATTAAATACAACAGTCCTTCAATACTGGCATCATAAACTGTACATGGCAGTCCATGGGTTTTTAAAGCAGCCGCCAACAAGGCCACCCCGGCCGGTGGCTCACAGGGTTTTGCAACCGGGGGAAAAATGAGCAACATAAAGGTTTTATCCGTAATAATGGGTTAAATTTCTTAGAACGTATCATATTTGCACTAAATCCACACTGGGAATTTTGCCAATACCTCACAACACAAAATCCTTTTCCCCTGGCTTTTTGTTTCTACTGATAGAAACATTTGTATTGACAAATTATCTCAAATCATTTAAATCTATTCCATAAAAGGCTGCATATAAACACAAGATGCATGCCTTTTTTTATTTTGGCCCAATTAGAAACAAGACCCCTAGGAACGAGACCATGATTTTAGAACAATTTCCCAACAAAGAGAAATTCATCGAACTTGCCAAGTCCGCCAATGTTATTCCTGTGTGCACCCGGGTGTTAGCCGATACAGACACCCCGGTTTCTATTCTGCAAAAATGCTATAACAAAAACAAAGAATGCTTTTTACTGGAAAGTGTGGAAGGCGGGGAAAGATGGGCCAGGTACAGCTTTTTAGGCGTTTCTGCCTTTGGCACCGTCAAAATATTCAAAGACCATGTAGAAATTGCTACCCGGAACAATCAGGAGAAGATCCTTCATAAGAATGATCCTTTAGGGGTGATGCGCGAACTGATCAATGGATACACCCCTGCTGATATCCCCGACCTTCCCAGGTTCTGGAGCGGGCTCACCGGATATTTCACCTATGAAATGGTCTCTTTTTTTGAAGATATCCCGGTAAGCTTGCCCGAAGACACTCCCTACGGGCATTTTATTATTCCGAATCTTATGGTCATTTTTGATAACGTGAAACAAACCCTTACCTGTGTGAAAATCTGCTACCTGCTCGGGGCATCAGGAGAATCTGATCCCGATAAATCTGATCCATATAATCCGGGCAAAGCCTATGACAGCGCGAAAGAGGATCTTGCCACCCTTGTGGAGACCCTTCACCAGCCCTTTGAAAAACCGGTTCATGAGCGAGTGCCCGATGTCAGCTTTACGCCCCAGACACCAGCGGCCCAATACCTAAAAGGCGTTGAAACCATAAAAGAACATATTGTGGAGGGTGATATTTTCCAGGCGGTTTATTCCCAGCCCTTCTCCTGCAAGTCCTCCATAGATCCCATCCTCATATACCGGGCCCAGCGGTACATCAACCCGTCCCCCTATATGTTTTTCATGAATTTTTCCAATACCGTTATTGCCGGATCTTCCCCTGAAACCATGGTGCGTCTGGAAAACAAAATTGCAACCCTCCGGCCCATTGCCGGTACAAGGCCACGCGGTGCCACGGAACAGCAGGACCGCCGTCTGGCCGATGAACTCTTGAATGATGAAAAGGAAAGGGCAGAACATATCATGCTCATTGATCTAGGCAGAAACGACCTGGGCAGGATCGCCGAGGCCGGCACCGTCCAGGTCACCGATACCATGGTCATTGAACGCTATTCCCATGTCATGCACCTGGTCTCCAATATCACCTGTGATTTAAAACAGGACTGCGACGCCTTTGATCTGTTCAAGGCCACATTTCCCGCCGGCACCCTGTCCGGGGCCCCAAAAATACGGGCCATGGAAATCATCTCAGAGCTTGAAAATCATCCCAGAGGGGTTTATGGGGGTGCGGCCGGATATATTTCCTTTACCGGCAACATGGATTTTGCCATTACCATCCGCACGGCTGTCATGGAAAAAGGCACCCTCACCGTCCAGGCCGGTGCCGGAATTGTCCATGACTCAGACCCTCAAACAGAACTTGAAGAGTGCAAAAACAAGGCAAAGAGTGTGGAAATGGCCTTAAAGCTTGCCCTTTCAAACATAAACGGAGGCAGATAAATGCAGGTAGCCATTATTGACAATTATGATTCTTTTACCTTTAATCTGGTCCACTATATTCTCCACACCGGGGCCAAGGTGGAAGTTTTCAGAAATGACAAGATCAGTGTGGAAGAACTTAAAGCGCTAAACCCGCAGGCCATTGTGATTTCACCCGGCCCTGGAAGACCTGAAGATGCCGGGGTTTCCCTGGATATTGTCAAACATTTATCGGGTATTATCCCCATTCTCGGGGTATGTTTGGGCCACCAGACCATTGCCCAGAGTTTCGGAGGGACCATCATCCATGCCAAAAAAATTATGCACGGCAAAACCTCCATGGTCCAGGCCGACGGAGAGCATATTTTTTCCGGGATGAAAAACCCCTTTTCCGTGATGCGCTATCATTCCCTGGCCGTCCGGGAACAAGATTTGCCCGAATGTCTTGTGGTAACGGCCAGGACCGAAGACGGTGAAATCATGGGGATCCGCCACAAATTCCATCCCACCCAGGGCGTGCAGTTTCACCCGGAATCCTTCATGACCACCGTGGGGAAACGGCTGATCCGCAACTTTATCAAAGGAGTATGACATGAGTTTCACTAAAAACCTTAACACCATCATCGGCGGCCAGGACCTGGATCAGGATCAAATGGCGTCCATGCTCACCGACATATTTTCAGGCGAAATAAAAGATGCCCAGATCGGCGCTTTTATGGCAGCCCTGGCCACCAAGGGGGAAACCTTTGAAGAACTGGCAGGTGCAGCACGTGCCATGCGCAGAAAGGCAGTCCGAATCCAGGCCCTGTCTAAAAACGTTATTGATATCGTTGGCACCGGCGGGGATGCCTCTGGATCATTTAATATTTCAACCACCACCGCTTTTGTTGTTGCCGGTGCCGGTGCAACAGTTGCCAAACACGGCAACAGAAAAATTTCAAGCAAATGCGGCAGTGCTGATGTTTTGGAAGCCCTGGGCGTAAATTTGAATGCAGACCCTGAAATTGTGGAGGAGGCCATCAACGACATCGGCATTGGCTTCATGTTTGCCCCCTTGTACCACGGGTCCATGAAATATGCGGGCAAGGCAAGACAGGACTGCGGCATCCGCAGCATCTTTAATATGCTGGGGCCCCTTACCAACCCGGCGGCTGCCTCCTGCCAGGTCCTGGGCGTCTATGCCCCGGCCTTGACCGAAATGTTTGCCCGGGCCCTGAAACTGCTCGGGGTGGAACGCGCCTTTGTGGTCCACGGCCACGACAGCATGGACGAAATTACCACCACCGCTATGACACGGATTTCGGAACTTAAGCACAATGCCATTAAATCCTATGACCTGGATCCCTTGAATTATTTTGAGGCCTATGCAGACCCCAAGGACCTGAAAGGCGGGGACGTTAAGGAAAATGCCGCCATCACCCGGGCGATCCTGGAAGGCAAAAAAGGCCCCAAACATGACATTGTCCTGCTCAATTCAGGGGTGGGTCTTGTGGCAGTAAATATCGCTGCCACCATAGAAGAAGGGATCACTCTTGCTAGGCAGGCCATTGAATCCGGCAAGGCCCTGGAAAAACTTGAACTTTTAGCACAATACACTCAGGAGAATGGTTAGATGAAAGTGGAAGGATTTTTAAAAGAAATGGTGGCAATAAAAAAAGAAGAGATTGACCGCCACAGATCAGCCACCCCTCTGAAAAGTGTTCGCAAGGACGCAGAACAGACAAAGGTGCCCACCAGTTTTTTGTCCGCCATGCAAGAGAGTACCCGGGATCATGCCGGGATCATTGCGGAAATAAAAAAGGCCTCCCCTTCCCGGGGGGATATCCTAGTGGACCTCGATGTGGAAGCCTATGTGAAAAAATATACCACGGCCGGGGCCAGTGCCATTTCCGTGCTCACGGAATCCGTTTATTTCAAGGGCAGCCTCACAGACCTTACACTTGCCTGCAAGGCCACGGATTTGCCCGTATTGAGAAAAGATTTCATCATCAACGACTACCAGATTTTTGAGGCCAAACGATCCGGGGCAGCCTCCATACTGCTCATCACCACCCTGCTCTCCCCCAGACAGCAGGCTGACTACACAAGCCTTATCCGGGATCTTGGTATGGAACCTCTGGTGGAAATCAATTCCGAGTGGGAATTTGAACAGGCCTACACCTCGGGGGCAAGGGTGGTGGGAATCAACAATCGTAACCTTCAAACCCTTGAAACCGACCCCACCATTGCCAAGCGGGTGGTCAAAATTTTCCCCGAAGATATCATTCCCGTGGAAGCATCCGGCATATCTTGCCGGCAGGACATAGAAAAAGGGCTGGAGGAGAAGATTTTTAATTTCCTGGTGGGGGAAAGCATTGTCAGGGCAGAAGATACTAAAGCCTTTATCCAAAGCCTTTGCCAACCAACAGATGCCAATTGACCCACTCAAACCATAATCGGTAAAACAATAATTGGGCAAAAGAAACCATGGAAAGAACAAAATTTACCCTTCCTCCCCACCGGCCCCTGATAAAAATCTGCGGCCTGACCCAACCGGACAATGCCCTGGACTGTGTCCGTGCCGGGGCAGATGCCATTGGCCTTGTTTTTTTTGACAAAAGCCCGAGAAACATCTCCACGGAAAAAGCCCGGGCCATCACAAGGGTGCTGCCCGGCCATGTCCTGACCTGCGGGGTCTTTGTGAATGAATCCTTTGATTTTATCATGGAGCGGGCTGAACGTTGTCATCTCACAGCGGTTCAACTCCATGGCCAGGAATCCCCAAAGCTTGTGGAAAAACTGGCAAAAGAAAATCTATTGGTGATCAAGGCCCTGTTTGCCGTCAAAAAACCAGATTTTTCAGATGCACGCCTTTTTACTGCGGCTTCTTTTTGTCTGGTGGAATACGGTAAAGGGATTCTTCCCGGGGGCAATGCCGAGACCTGGGATTATGGCGTGTCAGCCCAGCTGAACACCCGGGTCCCCCTGATGCTGGCCGGCGGGCTCTCCTGTGAAAACATCCGGCAAGCCATCTGCCTTGCAAATCCTTCGGCAGTGGATGTCTCTTCCGGGGTTGAAAAAACCCACGGGTTCAAGGATATAAAACGAGTGACCGCCTTTATTCGCATGGCAAGACCTGCCTGACAGGAAGAACAAATAAAAAGCCATCTTGTAACCAGACTGAAGCCTCCTGAATCGGTTCAATCTATAATAGATAAAAAGGCAACACGCCCTAATTACAAAAAGAAAATCAGGGCGTGTGTTTTTACTTGGAATACTTATTTTTCATCCACTGGGTATTCGGCCCGGAACCATCCCCGCCATCCGCCCTTTAAGGCATGAACATCCGTGTACCCCTCAGTCATGAGTTTTCGTGCCAGACTGGCACTGGTGGCTTCATTCGGTCAGGCGCAGTATAAGACCAGTTTTTGGTTTTTGGAGTATTTATCTTTCCAAGCCATGAATTGCCCAGGATCTGCTCGGTGGGCATCCTTGATTTTAAATTCAGAAGATCCCCAGTCCCTTCCTTGGCGGGCATCCAGAATGGTGAGTTCCCCCTTATCCATCCAGTTCTTCAGGGTCTCCTTGGTGATGACAGAGACAGAAGCCGCCCCTGAATACGAAGAGAAAACCAACATGGCAGCAAATGGAATAAGCAAAAATAAAAATTTTTTCATAATGAACTCCTTGGTTTAATTGTCATGATTAGATTAATCTTTTTGTCTTGATGATTTCCATGTGAGTATTAATCCTGGGAGAAGAAAACAAACACCGGTCAGGGTAATTATGGATGTCGTGAGGTTGGGCAAAGAATATGGGTACCACCCCTTGTTTCTTGATCCATTGGGGCAGCAAAACCCCTTATGGTCCATGGCAGATAAACCACAAGCTGCCCTAAACGTGACATAAGAAAATCGGTTTCTCCAACTTTTTGGTTCAGGGTTTGGTAATTTTCAGCATGGATGAAAAAAACAACCATGGACCCCAGTATCAGGCCCAGCCCTGTCCAGCCAGCCTTCCCCACAATATTTCCCAGCAAAGCCAGGGTATCAGGAGAGAGCATGATGCCCATGGCCCAGGCAATGGGAATTGCTTTGGTAAAGAATGTGTTGGTCTTTGTTCCCATTATTTTTCCTTTTGTTATGGGAGAATCTCTTGCCTGTTATCTTTTTTCTTATTTCCCTTTCTTAGTCGCAGAAAAAAAGCAAACCTTACATAGATAATCCAAATGATATGATATACATCTCTTTTAGGCTGGCTTTTTAATCAGCTCGGTTGTGCATACAACGAACTATAAATTATATCACAACGTGGTATAGATCAAGATAAAAACATCAGGTGGGACTTACTTTCAATATATTTGCGGGGTACTCAAGTATTGTTAGCCTGTCAAAAGTATTCGGAACCTATAATAGTTTACGATACCAATCCAATTGTGAATTCTTTGGGTGGTTATAGCATTTGATAAAAATATGCAGTTATGGCACTATTTACCAATGCTGAAATAATGAAATTGAAAGGATTTACTGAGTAACGGTTCCCATCTTTCTTGATTTAATTGAGGGTACATCTCTTGGGATTTTGGCGACATGCC
>CAYWNB010000023.1:0-27733 GCA_964459195.1 uncultured Desulfobacula sp. | reverse complement strand
TGTGGTTAAAATATTATCTATCCGATAAAAGATTTGATTTTCCGGGAGTCAACTTATACTTTAATTACCGCCCTGTAGAGAGTTTCTGCAAAATCAGGTAATTAATATATAAAAAACACAGCAACCGTTTATATTTTTGCACCCCTCAGAGCGTATACTTCAGAATAACACCTTTCTTAAAATAATTCTAAGCAATGTCAAGAGCGCTTTAAGGTGACCAGAATAATCATTGAGTAACATTGAGTCGTACAGATGGCAAAGCCTCTGCACTCTGACCTGACCATGAGGGCCAGGGTTCCCATTAGCATTCTCAAGAACCTGAGCCCGGTATTCTGTTACAACCCGTGAGATATCAATATCAACGATCTGTCTGGATTCATAGCCGACATCTTTATAAGCTCCTTCAGGAATGGTTGTTTTATCAACCGGTATCTTCTCGATAACATCAGGATCAGGAAATTTTTGCAGGGTCGTACCATTATGGCCCTTTTGTCCACCGGGTTGCTTCTCGTTGGTTTTCTTCTTTTTTTTCTTACGATTCGGATCTGTTGAGGGTGACTTGCTGCTGCTGTTGCTACTGTTGAGTCCCAATTGGTTCAGCAATAAAGTTACCAATACCAACAAAAGCTCTATGGAGCTTTTCAAGGCAGGTGATACACTCGAATCTTCAGCCAGCAATTTTCTGGTGTTCTCAATCGTCTTTTCAACATTTATTGCTTCTATCTTCATTCATTTCCTCAATATCAGTCTTTTTGAATGAAGATATTCATAACACAGGTTTTTGAGGTCGATTTTTTCGATCGACGTTGATTTTTAACTCAATTTTAAATTTTGGCTATGGTAAAATAGGGTGCTGAAAGCTTATCAATATTAGGTCCTTGAAACTTACTCAGAAAATCCATTTTGTCGCCAAAACCCTTGTCAAGTAAAAAATGAAATCCGGTGCATTTTTTTTGCTGAATAGTTACTGACTTTTTAGCATTTCTTTACAAATTTGAACATAGCTGTTACTGCTTTTCAAGCTGGAAATAATATGAAATAAAGAAGGTGGCCAACAATGCAACTGTTACCTTGTCCTTTCTGTGGAAAAGAACCGGGAATTGATAAATATAAGTTAAGAGGTGTTATGGTTTGGAATATTTGGTGCCCAAACGACGAGTGTTTTGTAACTGTTGAAACTAACGATTTTAAGTCTGAGGCAAAAGCCATCACTGTATGGAATACAAGGGGCTATCCCGATGGCTAAACTATCCCTTTATGATAAATATAGTATTGATGAAATAGCAGATGAATTCAATCTTTCAAAGAAGCTTACCAATGGCATACGTAAATATTTTGGAGAACCGCTTTCATTAGTTGAGTTGGCCCAAATTAAAAGAAAAGACTTTTACCCATGCAAGGGGCTTGGTTTAAAAAGTTGGATTGAATTTAGAGATGCAGTGGCAACCATTCAAATTCCCAATGAAGGTGTGAAACTAATTGAGAAATCAGGCCCGACAAAAATAATAGTTGAAATTGATTTTTCCAATCCATTTTCCAATATCATTAAGAAACTTTCAGATATCATCAAGGATGTGGGATGAACGAAACAAAGTTAATCGAAAAACTGAAATTGATAGAAGCTCTTTTTGCAGGAGCAACTACTGACGGTGAGAAGGATGCTGCCTTTAATGCTCTGCAAAGAATAAAAGAGCGTTTAAAAGAGCTTCATGAAATTGACCCTCCTGTTGAATATAAATTTACCATGTCGAACATGTGGTCAAGAAAATTATTTGTTGCACTTCTCAGAAGATATGATATCAAACCTTTTCGGTATTACCGGCAAAGGCATACAACTGTCATGGCAAAAGTATCAAAAACTTTTGTTGATGAAACTCTTTGGCCGGAGTTTGAAGAATTCGATAAAATTCTTGAGTCCTATCTGGATGATATTACAAATAAAGTGATTTCTGAAACTATTCATGCGGATAGTTCTGATGCCGAAGTAGTCAAACAATTATCCAAAAACTAAAAAAATGGTCATTTATGATGGAATTGTTTAATTCTTAAAATTCCCATAACCGAAAACTATGTAACAAGGGGAGCACCATAGGAAATTTGGGTTCCGGGGTACCGGACGTACCCATGCGGAGGTCCCCAATAAAGTGTTTTAAATTTTGCGTGGGAGGGCAGAAACAGAAAATGCGACGAAGGATAGTAGATATCCCCGCCGCATCGGTATTATTTTTAAAAACTGATTGTTGTATCTCAAGCCCTCCCTTACGGGATGACTCTTGATATATATCTACCCCTGGTCATTCCTGAAATTTTGCACCGCCATCATTCACCGGAGCTGGGGCCTGGATGTGGAGCTATGCCTAAGCAGCCACGTTCAATGATATTTCAACGTCTATCCCTATTTTTTCAAGCATTGACACCAGCATGTCAATAGTGAACAGGTCAATTTTTCCCCTCATAAGGTCGCTTATGCGGGGCTGGGTTACTCCCATTTTTAGGCTTGCGTCCTTCTGTGTTATGTCTTTTTCCTGGATGTATTTGCGAATCTCCAACATCAACTGACTTCTGATGAAAAGGTTTTTTGCGGTGCCAGAATCATCCTCCAGCGCATCAAATACATTCTTATATGGTGTGTTCATGATATATTCCTCCTTTCCTGCTGTAACTGTTTCAATCTTGCTTGGGCCAACGATATATCCTTTTTCGGGGTTTTCTGCGTCTTTTTCTGGAATGCGTGAAGCACATATACTGCTTCTGTGAACTTGGCAAGATAGATAATTCTAAACTCCCCGTTTTCATGTATCCTGACCTCTTTTACACCAGCCCCGATTGACGGCATCGGCTTCCAGTCAATCGGGTCCATACCCATCTGAACGGCCATTAATTCGTGCCCTGCCTTTCTTTTGGCATCTTCAGGAAAATTCCTGGTATCTTTCTGGGTTGTATATTTGAAAACAATGTGTTTCATGGGTAATAATATATAAGATTTTATATATTACTGTCAAGGCATTATACAAGATGTTGCATGAAATTTCCCGCCACCATCATTAACCTGAGTTGGATATCGTGGATGCCACCTGACTTATTATGTGCCGGTGGTATCCTTTTCGTGGGAGGATGACCCCGCCTTGTTTTTTGGGTTTTGGTCCTTGTGTCATGAGATTTCCTTATTTTTTCGATATGGTTTCGCGCATGGGGGCTTCCCACCAGGGGGATCCCAGTGTTTTAAAATCAACGGTCTGGCCTGCCATGGGGGTGGCAATGGTTACCCCGGATGCATTCGCTGCTGTTTTCAGCCGCGTCATTGGATCGTACCAGGGGTGAAGGGCCAGGTTAAAGGTTCCCCAGTGAATGGGATGAAGAATTTTGCCCCTAAGATCCTGATGGGCCTTTACCGTTTCTTCGGGATACATATGCACCCCATGCCATGAGGGATCATAGGCTCCGCATTCCATAAAGGTCATGTCAAAGGGGCCCAGGGCCTTACCGATGGTGGCAAAGCCGTTGAAATATCCGGAGTCTCCTGAGAAAAAAATCTTATGGGTCGGGGATTCAATTGCCCAGGAGGCCCAGAGGGTCTTATTCCTGTCCATCAGACCCCGACCGGAAAAATGCTGGGACGGGCAGGCGGTTACTTTCAACCCTTTGGCAGTCTCATGGGAATCCCACCAGTTCATGGCAATGATCTTCTCTTCGGGAACCCCCCAGGATTTCAAATGGGCATCCACGCCAAGGGGCACCATAAAAAGGCTTACTTTATCCCGTATCCTCTTTATGGTGAATTTATTCAAATGATCGTAGTGGTCATGGGAGATGATCACTAAATCAATGGTAGGAAGATCGTTTATATCCAAAGGGACTGGTCCGTTAAAGCGTTTGGGCCCTATAAGGGATACTTTTTGCTCAAACACCGGATCCAGAAGAATCCTGAACCCATCCATATTGATCATCAGTGAGGAATGCCCCAGCCAGGTACTGTTGAACGCACCTTTTTCACGGCGGCTGAAAGGCGTAAGATCGGTCTGTTGAACCGGCAACTTGACCTTGGGCGTCCGGTTTTTTCGTTCAAAGAGAAATTTTACACTGGTGGACAGGGTCTCACCAAGACCCATGGTCAGGGGATTGACATCGGTGTAGAATTTATTGTCCTTGTGGCCTGGCATGGGCAGGGTGTCCAGGGCATGGGCTGTGGTGGTCATGATGGCTCCTGTTAAGATCAAACTGAATAAAAGTCGCTTTAAGTGAATATTCATTTAATAATAGTATAAATTTTTTGGGTTATCGCCGGATAGCATCCCAGGCCAGGTTAAAGGCCGTTTCCATATTTTCCTGGCTCAAGTCAAAGTCCTTGCAATGACGGGGATTGGCCAGGGCCATGATGGGAAAGAAAATAAAGGCGGATAGAATATCAAAATTAACATCCTTTATAATCTTTAGTTCAATGCCCGTTAGGATGATCCGGATCACTGGTTCAAAATAGGCTTCGACCTCTTCCTTGTTCACCAGTTCACTGTAAGGGGAGTTGGAAAACTGCTCCATATACTGGAAATAGGCCGGATGTTCTGCCACAAAGGAGAATATATTGGCCCAGACCTGCTTTAAAATATCCCTGATGGGCTGGCTGGCGTCAAAGTTTTCCTGAACCGAAAGCCCCATGAGTTGCTTGATCCGGACATAAGTGGAGACCAGCAGTTCCTCTTTGTTCTTATGATAGACATAAATGGTGGCTGGAGAAACACTTGCCTGTTTGGCAATCTTGGAGACTGAACTTGACGCAAAGCCGATTTCATTGACCAGCTTTACCGTGGCCTCAAAAAGGGCATCCTGTTTTATTTCATCCTTGACTCTCATGGGATCTAAAATAAATGATCATTCAATTAAAGTCAAGGCACGGGTTGGAAATTTTTTCATAAAAATTTTCTACGCAGGTACCGAACAATATGGTAAGGTCTCCCAATCTTTACGAAAGCCGCACCTTTCCCTGATGCGGGCCCTGATCATGGAGGGCATGGCCCTATTTACCCTAAAACCATTGTCATTGTTGCTTATAAGCGATCACTATAAAAACACAAGCCTCCGGGTTGAATACCCGGTCAGAACTTACCCCTTATCGACAGCGTTCCGCCCTGGTAAGATTATAAACGACAACGCCTAAAATCGGATATTGGTCATCATGTTCTTTTTCAAGAAGAATATCATCGTATGACGGATTATCCGATTTAAAAACCCAGTGTTTTTCAGATTCTGAAATCCGTTTGATGGCCACTTCTCCAGCACTTAAGACTGAAAAATCGCCCATGATGACCAAAGAATAATTTTCCTGGCGATGGCGGTGGTATTCGCAGACAAGGTAATCGCCCTTCATAAGGGTCGGTTCCATGGAATTTCCGGCTGTGCGCACGATAAAACTGCGGTCATTACAATATTTTTCTGGAACCTCTATCCATTGCAAATCATCATCGACATTCTGCAGGTCGTCAATGTTAAACCCCCTGAACGGTTCTCCTGCTGCGATATCCCCCACCATGGGCAGGGCAGTTTTAAATCTTGCGGTTTTAAGATCTTTAAAATCAATAATTTTGATCTGTTCTGCTTCCAAAATTTTCGATTTGCTTACAAAATCTTCTTCCGGAATCTTCCATTTTTTTCTCAGTTCTGATTCGTCAATCAGTTTGCCCAAATTATCATAATAATCTATCAGGCTCTTGAAATAGGTGGTTTTCAGTCTGTCCAGATCTTTGGAATTATTTATCTGTGTCCATAAATTATTTGAAAAAGAGATATGATTCAGGTCTTTACAATGGTACATGAACCGTTTTCGTTCAAATTTTTCAAATGGGTTCTGTAGAAGGCTTCTTTTCATGGCAACCAGGTCATCTAATACCATCTCATTGCTGTAGGGGCAATTTTGCCTGTCTACTTCCAATCCCGCCTCAAGCCTGAACTTGTAAAAACTGACATATTCCTCAAACAATTGACCTAGGTTACACTCCCCGTTGTGATTGGCAACTTTGAGCATGGAAAGGAGCATCACCATTTTATAGGACATTGAAAAATCACCTTGATCAATGAATTCAAAAAAATCATCGTATTGGGTGGTCTCATCGTGACGTTTCAATTTAAGGTCTGAAATAAACCCATCAATTTGACCGGGTGCAAAATAATTTATTTTCTGGCGGCCCACGGGCACAGTTACTGCGGGCGTAATTTTTCCTTTGCGGACCCAGCTTTTCACGGTTCCTGTGGAAACAAACAATTCTCTGGCCAGTTGTTCATCGTTTATGTGATCCGGATATATATTTTCAAAGGTAAAAATATTGATATGCTCTATCGATCTTTCCTGTTCATACAGTCCGGCTAGAATAACTTCTTCTTTTGAAAAGGATTTACCGTTTTTATTCAGCACGTTTCCCCAGGGCAAATAGTGTTGAATTCCCAACAATGCATGTACCGACCATGGGCGGTTGCTGAACCCGCCAACACCGCCGTAGTTGTCAACAACATCAATTACATAAAGGGCCTCTTTTCCCGGATATTTCCTTGTCCCCCGCCCCAGTTGCTGGGTGTAAAGCACCTTTGACATGGTTGGGCGGGCTATGACAATGACAGATGTTTGGGGGGAGTCCCAGCCTTCATTTAAAAGGGAACAGGTTGTAAGAAACTGAATTTTCCCCTCCTGGTACTCTTTTGAATAATCTGCAATTAAAATTTCTGTCTTCCCGGTCCCTGTCGGTAAAACCACTAAAAAAGAAGCGTGTCCTTTGCTCCTTTCCTTTTGTATCCCTTCAAGAACATTTTCCTGGTGGCCAAATAGTTTGGATTTTCTCGAAACTGAAACCTTCTAGGAAAGCAAAAAATGATGTGAACGGCCAAAAAACAATTTCATCTCATCGGAAAAATTGTCTGTAAATTTCATGGCTTGCAGGGACCAGCGGAATACTTTTGCCCCATACGCCACCAGAGAATTCTGCTTGAGCAATTGCCCTTTGTATCAGCTTGCCCCAATAATCAGAGGATGATGAAAGCTTTCTCCGTTTTTTTCAACCGCAATATCAAAATCCTCCCGGCGAATATAATAATCCACCCACCTTGTACTGCCGTTGATATCAATAACAGGAAATTCCCGCTGGACACAATCCAGTTTCTCACGGCCGAAACAATCAATAAAGGCCTGTTCAAAATAGGCCTCAGGCAGTGTCGGATCAATCTCCTGTAGTTCCCTGTTGCCAACACTTACGCTTATTTTGTCTTCATTAAATTCACCCAGGAGGAGGCTAGCAAACAAGGCATCAGCCTCATCAAGTTCCCGGCTGTTATCCACTGTAAAACGAAAAAGACTGCTGTATCGATGCATCAGTGAATTCTGTTCTTTGGTATATTCCGTGTATTTATAGGGATAGCGGCCATCACAGATCCCATGGTCTAAAAGAACAGCAGCATGGGTTTTTTCGTTAACAAAAAGCCATCCCCTCAAGCTTGAACCCAACGGGCTGAACCCGAATTTTAAGAGTCTGTTTTCAGCAGGCTGGAGAAGGTCTTTATCAAATCCGGGATACTCTCGTGGGGGAAATTTCATATATTTATTCTGATTTTTCTGTCAGGCAGTTCATCCAGGCAATCCCCTTTCTTCCAAGCCCGTCTTCTGTTGTGCTGGACCGGATAAGTTCAAACCCGTATTTTCTGCAAATATCTAACCATTGTGCCTTGGTCATGATGGTAAACCGCCGTCCTTTTGCATCAAATTCATTTTTCTGGATATCATCTCTTTGAATGGGGACAGAAAAGAAAAAATTCCCTTTTGAAACCAGCAGGGAGTTAACTTGTTTTATTATCGTTTCAATCTGGGGTCGGGAAAAGTGCATCAACGCGGCTATGGAAAAAACCCCGTCAAATTTACCAAAACTGCCGGATAGTCCGTCAGGAAGTCGAATGGTATGGAGGCAACCGGATAATTCAGGGTGATAGTTCAATGCAGATTCAATCATCATGGCCGAGCCGTCAACAGCGATGACATTAAATCCTTGTTTCGTCATAAACGCAGCATCCCGCCCTGAACCGCATCCTAATTCCAGAAGATTGGCCGGCAATTTAAAAGAAGCGTTTAAAACCTTGTGCAAATTTGATACATCTGCAGATTCATACCGCTCTGCTATATTTTCCCCATTTTTTTGGTAGTATTTGAGTGTGGTTTGGTTCATGGCCTATTGTCATTTTTATCGGTTCAACATTGATCCACCTATTACAGAATTTTCACCTCAAGCGTGTATATTAAAAGGATAAAGAATGCAAACTATTTTAGATTAATTTGAAAGGTGAACATATCGTTCTAATCCTGAGGGCGATTTGGGATATACAATATTTATTTTATAATATTTAAAGCCCTGTTAAGGGGTGCTATTATATGAGGTGTTAATAGAATTACAACAATTAGAGGGATAGGATGAATACAAAATTTCCAGAAGATATTATTCCCATGGGTAATCTAAAAATCAATCCTGAAAAAATAATCAGACAAGTCCAGGAGTCTCATAGACCGGTTATTCTGACAAATAGAGGCCGGGGAGTGGCAGTGCCTCAGGCACTCAGTGACTTTGAATCAGGCGCTGAGGAGCGTATGTTTATGCGAGGGGTTCTTAAAGGAATGGTTGATCTCGCAGAGGGAAGAGAACGAAATCTTGATGATGCCAAAAGATATCTAAATATTGAATAATGTGTTCTCTCAATTAAAAACAACAGTTTCACATTCTGCACTCTCACGGAGCCCTGGCTACCATGACGGACCTTATAAAACTGGCTGGCCTCAGCGCCTTTGATGCTTACAAACTAGGCCGAAGGATCTGCAAAAAAAAGTGCTGAACTGGAAAAGGCGATGAGCCCACCACCGGACATCACCGCATAGAAAAGGACTCAATTATGGTACTGTTTTTTTGGGGAGGGGGAAAAAGCTTGATTGAAATGAGAAGCTGATAATAACATTTTCTCACCAAATTTATTACATGCTTTTACATATGGAACAAATCAAATAGACTTGTAATTTCAATTTATATACCGTCTATCGTTTCTAAAAGGCCTATCAACTCTTTTCGAATATTTGTAAAGTCATCAAAACTATATTCCGTATTATACCCATGGATTGACACGGTCCCTTTATCATCGTCATATACAGCTTTATTATGCGCAAACTGATTCCTAAGGTCCTGTTTTTCTTTTAAAGAGCCATTTTCCCCAAAGATTTGCTCATTATTTAAAATGCTATTCAGGCGCATCCTGACCGTATTAAACTCTACGTTGAGAGGTTTCTTTATCAACCCAGACAAAGTATCCGAGTTCATATTGCTTTTCTGTCGTTCAATATTTTCTATTCGTTTACCAAGCGCATCCTGAATTCTATTCACCTGATCTTTTTGAGTCTCTTTTGGTAAGGCTTCATATTTTTCTTTATAAAGTTCTCTTATCTTCAAATCGACCTTACTCATTTCATCTAAGATGACGCCTCTCATATTGTTAATATCGCAAATCCGTTTAATTTGGTCTTCGATTATGGGCCAGGCATCATCTAAAAAATTTGGGCGGTAAACAGGATAAACACCGTCCACTTTAGTCTCATATAAGACGGTTCTCAGATCTTCACTTGATTTTCCACTATAAAAAATCATATCTGTAAAAATTCTATTTCTTAATTCTCTGGCAATTACATTTCCAGTTTGATTATTCCCACCTAAATCATAATCAAAGAGGATCATATCATACGGGTTATAATGTGATAGCTTATTGCTCAACGTTTCCAATTCATTTTCAGATAAAGAATTTAACCGAGTAATTTCAAGTTTAAACCCATAAGTCTTCAGTCTATCGCCAATTCCCTCAATGTACGGTTCAACATACTCAAACTGATCTTCTATCCACAGAGCTTTGTATTTAATTTTCATTTTTTTACCATCCTGATTGTCAGACTCATACCACGTTTAGGTTGGACTTCTGAAAGTTTAATTTCACCACCCACGGATTCAATTTGATTTTTACAGAAATAAAGGCCTAAACCCGATCCATATGTTCGTGTAAAACCTTTTTCAAAAATTCGCTCTTTTTCTTCTATTTGCTTATCCAACCCCTTACCGTCATCCACTATGGTTATTTCGAGAATATTCATTTTAACGGATGAAGTAAAAAAGATATTAGAAGCCCTGGCTTTTTTTGAATTATTGATAAAATTTTCCAGAACCATTCCCATTTCAATTGGATTAAAACGTAGTGGAAAATCTTTATTATCCACATCTACATTGATTATAATCCGGGCATTGTATGATGGAGCTATTTTCCCAAGGTATTCAGCTATAAAAGAATTAAAGTCGGCATCCAACATACTTGAATCCAACCTAAAATTGGCTGTAGTCGCAAACCTTGATGTGGAAATAATTTTATCAGTGGTGTCAAGCAGCTCTACCAATAATTCCCGCAGCGCATCCCCTGTCATCTTTTCAAACCTGGTTGATGACTGGAGAATGTTTTGTAAGCTAACTCTGGAATGCGAAGCATAAATGATGATTTGATGTATGAACCCTTCTAATAGGTCTTTATCCCGACTGCTGCTTCCTGTTAAAAAAAGATTCCGCTTCTTTTCCTCTTTGTAAGCAACTTCTATTACATCCTTTTTCTTCGCAATAATCTCTGCTTCAGCCGTTGTCGTTTGGACCTTAGCTTCAGCCTCTAACCGTGCTTCCTTTTCTTTATCAGCAGCTATTAAAGCCTCATATTCGGCTTTTTTGGCTTTGAGAAAGGCCTTTTCGGCGATGGAAACCTGATTTATAAGCTTTTCATCATTTATGTTGGTGGCAATAGTCCTTAAATTATTTAGCGAAGGCTCAAACTCATTAGCTCTTTCATTTAAAATGGATACTAAATCATGATTAAAATCAATTATTTCTATATCCTTAGAGTTTGATAATTTTTCAATCAATTGAATAATTAAATGACGGTTGCTATCCAAAGACATCCGACTAAATTCACTATACTCTTTATCTAATTTATCTTTCCAGGTAACACCAACAACATAGGTTTCTAACTTTTTTATGCATTCTAAAAAACAGGCTGATAGTTGTATTGCAGATTCTGTTTGAATTAATCCCTGATTTCTACTTGAAGATTCTAAAAAATCTTTATCATCACCGTGAATCTTGACCAAACCGAGCAAATCCCTGGTACCGACATATGCAGCGTATTGCTCTTGTTTCCTAGTATCTAATCCCCAATAATCATTTCCTTCATCACCAACCGGATAAACTCGAAATCCATTTCGAATTAAAAAAACAGAACCATATTTTTTCACAGACAACCCCATCCGGCGTGAAAAAGTATATTTGGCAGATTTATTTAAATATGAGATTTCTGCATAGAACCCTGAATATTCAAGTTTTGGAAACCGTTTGCTAATATCTTCCTCAGTTTTAAATATAAAAACCCCTCGATCGATTAACTCAACTTGTAATCTATTGCCGGTAATTACTTTGGCTTTTAATACAGTGGTTTTATTTTTAAGAACTTTAAAAATTGTATTCTGTATCTTGCCATTTACTAAAATGGAGTCTCTATTTTTTGATATAGCTTTCCGTTCATCCAAAAAATCATTTTCAATTTCTCGGTCACAAATCAGACTTATTAAACCTGATTCTTCGACATCACTGACCGGATCAATCAACTTTTCCAATGATCTTTTTAGTCTGATTAATTTTTTCCTATCCCATAATTCTTCATCTCTTATACAACTTATTTCAAGGACAACACCACTGCTACTCATTGACAAATTTTCTGGCAAAACAAAAGATTTATATTCAGAATAATCTACATCAATCTCAACAAACTCTTTATTAGAATTTCCTTCAAAGCGGGTCCAATCGATATCAAGGCAATGAACTATTTTATTTGATTCTGTTTTTGCCTGAATTTTCAGCAAACTGCCCAACCGGTCACAAGAAAAACGACCAACCCCTTTATTACCAGCATAGGCTCTTTTAATATAATCTTCTGTCCCTTCTTTTTTAGCTGAGAAAGCAACAAACAACCACTTTTCGATAAGATCTTCCCGGCTCATCCCTTTACCATCATCAATAATATAAATTTTACTGTTGCCACCTTCATCAAAATCATAACGAATCGTTACATTCTTCGCTGAAGCATCAAACGAATTTTTGACAAGTTCAAAAATGGCGACAAAATCATCAGTAATTAAATCTCTGCCAATCACATTTTTTAGAGCGGAACTTATCCTGAATTGAAGTTTTTCAGACATCTGCCATTTCCTTTAAAGAAAAACCAGCGATTTCAGCAAAAAGAGGAGGGATAGCATTCCCGATCTGAGTATACCGAGGAGTTTGCTTAGTTCTCATTTTACCCCCGGTTGTATAACGGCCTTTAAACTCATACCAATCAGGAAATGACTGAATCCTTGCAAACTCTCTAACGGTAAATACCCTCGGTTCCTGATAATGGATATAATCGTCTGGCAAAGTGGTTAAGGTTGAAGTAGGTTCATCTCTTAATACTTTTTTGGTCCCACTTTTTCTGAGATTAAAATGGCGTTGATATTCCTTAGGACCCATTTTATTATCAATGGCATATTGAAAACGGTCTTTTATCTTTTGGGAATGGTTCACCAGACGGTGGCTATCCGGTATTGTGTGTTTATGTCTCCGGCATCGCAGATATCTCTGGTATGAAGAATTGGCCTTTGAATATAAACCAGATTTAAAATCTTTACTATCTGGGCATATTGCTGTTCCATGGACTTCCAGCAAATCGGAAATTGCGTCCTCTAAGGTAACTTCTGTCGAAAGGCCTTTTAATGACAAAAGCCGGTACCTATTTTTACGAATTTTGCTGAAAAAGGATTCAGCGATCTTCGCTGATGAGTCAAATTCCTTTTTAACACCGATTAAAATAAACCTGGTTCGTTTTTGAGGGATGCCAAATTCAGAAAAATCGATTAGCTTACCATGAACATGGTATCCAAGTTTATTAAGTTTATTGATTACATACTCAGAATAATTTTTCCCCTTCTCAGCATTGTTGCCAAAGCTCAAAGTAAAGCCTTTAACATTTTCAAAAAAAATAAAAGTAGGTTCGACTAAACTGACAAATTTGATATATGAATGAATCAAATGGTTTCTAAAATCGTCTTCTTTTCTTCTTCCTGCCAAAGAAAAACCCTGGCAAGGTGGTCCTCCTGCAATTAAATCAATAGTCCCTTTTAAGTTCCTCAGCTTGTCATTATGTTGTGATAAGACATGATCGATATTATGGCTTTTGATGGGTAACCATTTGGGCCAAGCAAAATGAGATCTTTTATCGATTAAATTATATTCTAATGTGCTGAAAGCATCCGGGCTTTTTTCTATTGCGAAAAGGCCCTTCCAACCTGCATTTGAGAGACCTAAAGATAAACCGCCGCATCCTGCGAACAAATCAATGTATGTGTGTTTTTTTTGCATTTTATCACTTTGTATAGAATGGTTTCAAAAGCATTTCAATGAATTATTTAGATTTTACTTAAAAACCCATTCATCTCTTGATAAGAAATCGCCAAGAATGACGTGTTTATGTAATGAAATATAAAAATGTTTTATTGAAATGTTCAGGATAAAATACACATTGATCATATTGAATCAGATCGTATACGCCTGGATTTATAAACAAATAATGAGAGTTATATATGGCTGATAATCTGAAAAATAGATTCAAACAAACCTTACAAATGAATACGGACAAGCCTCAGAACACCCCAAAAAATAGAATACCACTTTGAATATAAAAAATTGAAATATGCTCTTTATCAAACAAGGTATCATTGATGAACCTGTAAAAAGTCAGATCTTAACATTTTTTCAACCATAACCTACTAAAATAATAAATAACGATTTTGCCATTTTCCACTTTTTACGAGATCACCACCATTGGTTCTTGAAAAAAACATCGGCTTAATCGGCATAGAGTTCGGATAAATATAGAACAGTCAAACAAAAAATCTAATCGCAATCGATAAAAAATATCCATTTGGTATCATAAAAGTCCGGTTATCAAAAAGGTTTTGAAAAAGGTTTCCACTTGCCCCCGGTTAATTCCGGCTAAAATATCAATTATCAGGCTCGGAACTATTTAATTATACCCACTCTCTAATCTGGATATAAAATGAATTCGAATTGTCAGAGTTTGGCGCAGTGAAAGATTGCTGACCTTACCATAGGATCTTCGCTCTAATCCCTGCGCAGGGCAATGGGTTTTGAAAGGATTTCCGACCAGATAACGGCCTGCTGAAGCTGATTCACCGAGAACTTTGGCTGCCCAAAGACGGTTGTCAACGAAGGGGATTGAACAAAAACCTGTTTTTCTGGCTTTGGGGCAGGGCGCTCCTTCTCCTTTACCGGCATTACCCGATCTGCCGTAAATACAGGTGGTTCAGCCACCGGTGCAAGCTTCTCTTCAGGGAACTTTCCATGGATGTCTTGAAAATCCTCCTCCTCGGCCAATTGGTCCCAGATATTTTCCTGAGTTTCACGGGGCTGCTTTCCCTTTTCAGCCTCCTGCTCAAGATTTTCGGCATATTGCCGGATCTGTTCCCCCAGTTTCTCAAACAAGGACAATTTTTTGGCCTTCCCACCCGGGGTCGATGCCGGTGTTTTTTTATTGAACCGCTTTAAAATAGCCGGAAAGGCAAAAAATAAAATGATCAGTAAAAATGAAATGATTGAATCAAAATCCATGGCAGATCCTTAAAAATTATTCGATATGATCCGATGTAATCCAGGATCCCTGACAGAAAAAGGCCAGGGACCCTGGATCAATCTATTTAACCCGGTTATGGTTGTTGATCCGGTTCCGGAGTGGCGATCTTGTCTCTCATTTTGGTGTCTGCGGAAATATTCTGCATTTTATAATAATCCATGATGCCTAGGTTCCCGCTTCTGAAAGCCTCTGCCATGGCAAGAGGCACCTGGGCCTCTGCCTCCACAACCTTGGCCCGCATTTCCTGGACCCGGGCTCTCATTTCCTGTTCCTGGGCAAATGCCATGGCCCGTTTTTCCTCTGCCTTGGCCTGGGCTATTTTCTTGTCCGCCTCGGCCCGGTCGGTTTCAAGCTCAGCACCGATATTTTTGCCCACGTCTACGTCGGCGATATCAATGGACAAAATTTCATAGGCCGTTCCAGAGTCCAATCCCTTGGCAAGAACGGTCTTGGATATCATATCCGGATTTTCAAGCACTTCCTTGTGGGTAACGGCAGAACCGATGGTGGTGACAATTCCTTCCCCCACCCGGGCCAATATGGTCTCTTCTCCGGCCCCACCCACCAGGCGGTCAATATTGGCCCGAACCGTAACCCGGGAAAGGGCCTTGAGCTGGATCCCGTCCTTTGCCATGGCCGCCACCAACGGGGTTTCAATCACCTTGGGATTCACCGACATCTGAACGGCTTCCAGCACATCCCGACCTGCCAGGTCAATGGCAACCGCCCGGTTAAACCCGAGTTCGATATTGGCCTTGTCCGCTGCAATCAGCGCCTGGACCACCCGGGAGACATTTCCACCGGCAAGATAATGGGACTCCAGATCGTCCGTTGAAATGTCAATCCCGGCCTTGATGGCCATGATCTTGGACTCCACAATCAATTTGGCGGGGACTTTTCGAAACCGCATGAAAATAATATTGAGCAGGCCCACGCTTGCACCTGACACCAGGGCCTGGAGCCAGAGGCCAACGTAGGAAAAAATAAAATAAAATAGCACCAGACCGATGATACCGGCAATGATCAACAAAATATACATGATATCCATAAACGATTCTCCTTAATTTTTAATCTACATAGTTTCTTGATTCTGATCTATTATTTGTTTTTCAACTATTTTTTTCTCAACAATTATTTGATTACCAGTGACCCCGGTAACAATGATGGGGGTATTGGCTTCAATATACTCACCGTCTGTGACAACATCCAGGCGTTTGCCCTCAATCAAGGCAGTCCCGGACGGCCGAAGATCTGTAACCGCACTACCCTGTTTGTTAACATACGCTTTGGAATTTGTGGTCTGGGTGACCACTCCGTTTTGACTTGACAATCGGCTCTTCAGGCTCAGGGGGGACACCGCCAGAACCTTGAATCCCAGGATCAAAATTATCGGGATCGCTACAAGATCAAACCCGACAAATACCATACCACTAAAAGTTGAAATGGTGGTAAAAACAAGGTACAGGGAATAGGAAATGAGGCCAATGGCAATGGCCGCCAACAGGCCCAGGGACGGAATAAATATTTCAACCACGATCACCAGCAGCCCCAAAAATTGAAGGACCACGGGAAGTAAGTATAATTTCATGAATCTCCTTGGGTCGTTTCATCCTGCTGGATAATGACCCGGTTTTGTTCCACTGCCACCACCCGGACAGGGGTGTTGGCAGCGATAAACTCCCCCTGGGTAATGGCATCAATTTTTTTGTTGTTGATCAAAATTTTGCCCGAAGGCCTTAAGGCGCCCAGGGCCACCCCCATCTCCCCCGGCCTGACCTTGAGTGCCTGAAATGAGTCTGCATGGGAATCTTCCAGGGTGGCGGACAGATAGGGGCCTTTCACCAGGAGGGACAGTTTGGGCAGCACAAACCTCACCGCAAACAAGGATATCAGCAAAGAGCCCATAAACGAGCCCAGAACGAGCCCTATGTTCCGAAGCAGCAGCCGTCCCTCCCAGGGCAAAGAGGGATCCGGAATAACAAAGCCCTGGAAGGAAAGGACCAGGCCCCCCGCGATGACCACAAGCCCTGAGATACCTGCCACGCCAAATCCCGGCAGGATAAAGACCTCCACCCCCAGCAGTAAAAATCCGATTAAAAAGAGCAAAAATTCTGTATGACCTGCCAGGCCCACCAGGTATTGATTAAAAAAAACCAGCCCCAGACAGGTGATGCCGATAATACCCGGTAATCCAAAACCAGGGGCTTTGATTTCCGTGTAGAGGGCACCGATCCCCAGCAGCATGAGAACTGGTAAAAAGGGCTGAAGCATGCGAACCAGATTTTCAGACCAGGATTCATCCAGAAGTATCAATTCATAATCCTCATACCCCAGAAAGGCCAGGGCCTGGTCCAGATCCCCCACGCTCTGCTTTGAAAAGCCCAGATCAAAAGCCTCTTGATCATCCATGGTCAAAAGCTCTCCTGCGGCCACGATGGTCTTTTTTTGTGTCACCTGTTTCTTTTGATCTTCTGTCAGGTCATCATAGGACTGCTTGTCCATGTATTGCTGCTTTCCAGCGATGGTGATCCGGTAGACCTCCATATTCTTGGACACCATGGATTCAGCCAAAACTTCAGGATAATTATTTTTCTTTGCCAGGGAGCGAAACTGTGCCCTTAATACGGTCTGGGTCTTTTCCCCGGCCTCTTTCTGGCCCTCCTTGGACTGAATAATGGGGGCACAATCTCCGATCAGTGTATGTTCCTTCATCACCAGGGTGCTGGAAGCAAGGGCAATCAGGGCACCCGCTGAAATGGCTTTTTTTTCCACAAAGGCAATGGACTTTCCCTTGGGAATAGCTGAAATGGTGCCCACAATCTCAAAGGCGGAATCCACCCGTCCCCCAAAGGTGTCCATTTTAAAGAGAATCATGGCATCGGGTTCATTTTTGACCTGCTCTGTGGCCCGTTTGATATAGGCGGCCATTCCCGGTTCAACCATTCCTTCAACGGGAATCACATAGATCCTCTGGTTGTTTTGACCGGCTATCGCCCATCCGGGCAAACCCGTCAAAAAAAGGATCCCCCCTAAAAGAATACCTCCTATTCGGGGGAAACAAATTTTCAGGATAGCGCTTGTATTCATGTCTTTTCTTCGTTTTTGAATCTGTTTATTAAATTTTGGATTTCCACCAACGGACCCCAATTGACATACTATACCATGAAATTATCCAATTCAAAGTAAAATTCCCCCGGTTTTGTCAAAAAAGTATCAATTGCAGCAATTTTCAGTCCTCACCTCAGACAACCGACCGATGAAAGGATGGATTCGTGCTGTTCGAAATGCCCTGGGGATAGGTATGCGGCAGCTTGCAACCCGAATGGATGTGCATACCTCCCTAATTTCAAAAATAACGTCAGACGAGATTTCAGGGAATTTCACACTAAAAACCATGATCGACTAGGTGATGGCACCCATTATTTCCATATCAGAATTGCTGGTTCCCACAAATCCCGGTTGCTTTTTTTGAAAAAACAGGCTAATTTTCTTTATTGCGCAGGAACAATGGTATTGATGCGTTTGAACTTAAAAGGGGTTTATTCGTCTATGATACTTAGGACTAGGATACTTAAAACTAGGATATTTAAGATTATGATGCTTCCGATTCCAAGGCCCCTATTTACTGGAAGGTTCTTTTCCTCATTTTTCATCCTCGGGTTTGTAGGGTTAATGCTGTGTTCCGGTTGTTCCGTCAAGTCAGATATGATGATCCATTTGTCTGATACCATTGTAAACAATGATGATTTGTCCCTGGTTGAAGCAGGGGCTCCGGCCTATCTGCTCATGATCGACAGCCTGATAAGTGAAGACCCTTCTTCCAAGGAGATGCTGTCCACAGCCGCCCAATTATATACCGCCTATGCAGATGTTTTTGTGACCGATGCACACCGATCCCGTAAAATGGTGAACAAGGCCTTTCATTATGCAGACCAGGCCATGTGTATCGCCAACAAGGATGCCTGTGGATTGAAGGACAAGCCCTTTGAAAAATTTGATACCATCATCACGGGTATGGACAAGGCGGATTTACCCTACCTTTTTACCCTGGGCGCTTCCTGGGCCAGCTGGATCATGGCCAATACAAATGATTTCAATGCCCTGGCAGACATTTCCCGAATTGAAGCCATCATGGGCAAGGTTGTTTTGCTGGATGAATCTTATAAAGAGGGGGCGGCATTTCTATATCTGGGTACCCTGGCCACTTTCCTGCCGCCGGCCCTGGGGGGAAGACCGAAAGAGGGCAAACGCTATTTTGAACGCGCCATTGAATTATCCCAGGGCAAGAACCTCATGGTCAAGGTGATATTTGCCAAGCTCTATGCACGAATGATATTTGACAGAGGCCTGCATGACAGACTGCTCACAGAGGTGGTGGGAACCAATCCTGTCGTACTCGGGTACACCCTTGTAAATACCTATGCACAAAAACAGGCCAGACAATTGCTGGAGGATGCGGATGATTATTTTTAATTTCCCGGACAGTCCATTGAATCCATGATTTTGGAGAAACAGATGACCTTTATCAAACAATTTACCCTGGTATCGTTACTCGTATTATCGGGTTTTGCAACCGGATACGCCGCCACCTTTAAAATTGCCACCATCTCCCCCGAAGGTTCCATGTGGATGGAACAAATGCGCCAGGGTGCTCGAGAGGTCGCCACGGAAACCCAAAACCGGGTAAAATTTAAATTTTATCCCGGCGGCGTCATGGGAAATGACAAGGCCGTACTTCGGAAAATTCGAATCGGTCAGCTCCAGGGCGGCGCGGTTGTGGCGGGAAGTCTGTCCGCTTATTTCCCGGCAAACCAGATCTATTCCCAGCCCATGAAATTTACAAATCTGGACGAGGTGGATTATGTCCGGAAGCACATGGACTCCTTCATTGTTGACGGGCTGAACAAGGCCGGTTTTGTCACCTTTGGGATTGCCGGCGGGGGATTTGCCTATATCATGTCCAAGGAACCCATTCGAACCGTCCAGGACCTTCAACGAAGGAAGGTTTGGATTCCGGACAATGACAAGCTTTCCCAGGACGCGGTGGCCGCTTTTGGCGTCGCCCCCATTCCCCTGCCCATAGCAGACGTTCGAACCAGCCTGCAATCAGGTCTTATTGACACGGTGGCCACCTCTCCCGTGGGGGCCATTGTACTCCAATGGCACACCCAAATTAAATATGTTACCAATATCCCCTTGCTTTATCTCCATGCGGTCCTGGCCATCGACAAAAAAAAATTTTTAGCCATTTCCCCCCAGGACCAGGAAATCGTCACCCGTCACATGACCCATGCCTTCAATCAAATTGGTCTTCAAAACAGACAAGATGACGGCAAGGCCATTGCGGCATTAAAAAAACAGGGAATTGAATTTATCACCCCGGAGGAATCGGTTCGAGAGGAATGGCGTAAAACAGCCGGGGAGGCATCACAAAAAATGGTGGAATCGGGAACTCTGCCCCAGGATGTTGCGGATCAACTGGACAGCCTTTTAGAGGAATTCCACGCCAAAGGATCCACTGGAACCCATGACCAATAAAACAGCGGTTTTCCCCAGGGTTGTCCGTCTGGTTCAAAAAATGGAAGACGCTATTTTGATCGGTCTGTTGCTGACGATGATCACCCTGGCGGTCCTCCAGATTTTTTTAAGAAATTTCTTTGATTCCGGGATTATATGGGGGGATTCCCTGGTCCGGATTCTGGTACTCTGGATCGGTCTCATCGGTGCCATGGTCGCCAGCAGGACCGATAACCACATCAGTATTGACATCCTTTCCCGGTATCTGCCCACCCGGATCAAACGGTTTTCAAGTCTTGCCACCCATGTGTTCACCGTAGTGGTAACCGCTCTCATGGCCTGGTTTAGCCTGGCTTTTGTGCGAATGGAAATGGGGGAGAACCTGATCGCCTTTGCCAATGTGCCGGCCTGGGTCTGCGAAAGCATCATCCCCATTGCCTTTGCCGTGATCAGTCTTCGGTACGCTTTGTTTTCAATACGGCTCTTTGTTCAATTGGTGACCCAAAAACCATGATCTATCTGTTTATCGGCATACTCATCCTCATCGCCCTTTTCGGGGCCCCCTTGTTCACGGTGATCATTGCGGCGGCCATGGCCGGATTCTACATGGCCCAAATTGATCTGTCCGTCATGGCCATTGAATTGTACCGGATTGCCGATACCCCTATTTTACTGGCCCTTCCCCTATTTACCTTTGCTGGCTATATCCTGGGAGAAAGCAATACCTCCCAGCGCCTGGTCCGGCTGACCCAGGCCTTTCTAGGATGGATGCCCGGTGGTCTTGCCATCGTGGCGTTCGTGGTTTGCGCCCTTTTTACCGCCTTTACCGGCGCATCGGGCGTGACCATCGTCGCCATGGGCGCCTTGTTGTACCCCGCCCTGAAACAGGCCGGATACCAGGATAATTTCAGCCTGGGCCTTGTCACCACTTCTGGCAGTCTGGGTCTGCTGCTGCCCCCCTCCCTTCCCTTGATTTTATATGGGATCATTGCCCAGCAGATGGGGGGCGGTGTTGAGATCTCCATTGAGGATCTGTTCATCGCCGGTATTTTTCCGGCCCTTCTCATGATTTTTATGCTCTCTTTATGGAGCATCTGGGTCAACAAAAAAAATCCCATCCCCCTGATAAAATTTTCCTGGAAAAATGCCTTTACCGCCATCCGGGAAGCGGCATGGGAAATTCCGTTGCCTGTTTTTGTGTTTGTCGGGATCTATTCAGGCTATTTTGCCGTGTCCGAAGCGGCTGCGGTCACGGCCATGTACGTGCTGGTGGTGGAAGTGTTTATTTACAGGGAAATCAAATTATCCCAGCTGGCCACTATTATCCGGGAATCCATGGTCATGGTGGGGGGGATATTACTGATTCTCGGGGTTTCTCTGGCCCTCACCAATTTTCTCATTGACGCCGAAATCCCCATGAAGTTGTTTGCCCTTTGCCAGGCCTTTGTGAGCAGCAAGCTGGTTTTTTTGATTTTACTGAACATTTTTTTGCTGATCCTGGGGGCCATGCTGGATATTTTTTCGGCCATCATCATCATGGTGCCGCTGATGCTGCCCGTGGCACTGGAATACGGGGTCCATCCAGTGCACCTGGGGATTATTTTTCTGGCCAATATGCAAATAGGATATTTTACACCGCCAGTGGGCATGAATCTGTTCATTGCCAGCTACCGGTTCAACAAACCCATTGTGGACATCTACCGGGCCACCATCCCCTTTATGCTGGTGCTTTTATTGTCGGTCCTGATCATCACCTATTGGCCTAGTTTAACCCTGTTTCTAATAATATAGGTCTTTTTATGGGTTGGTTAAACAAAAAGCAAATTCCTATCCTTCACATTCTTATTGACACAGAGAGCTATAACCGGTATGCCTCCTGTAGATTTCAAACCTGTCAAACATTGGAGAATCCTTGCAACGATTAAGGGAACAGAACGCGACCCAAAAGCTGCTGGATCTGATTCGTGGAGACCGACCTTTAGAGAATTCGACAACTCCTGAAAATACCGGATCCCAGGATCCGTTGCCCAAACAACAGGGTAAGGCGCTCTCCTTTGGCTTCCCGGCAAAGCATCTGAACCTGGGTGTATTCATCAACCAGACCCATATTATCCTGGCCCTGACCACTGACAGGGGACCGGCCCTGAAAAAGGTACTGATCCAATGGCAGACCATACCTATTCCTGAAGGTCAGTCCCCTGGCACCCATGATTTTCCAGGAATCTTAAACCGCTGTATCGGCCAATTCCTGGGAGGGGAAAAAAAGGTGCCTGTCTGGTGCGCCCTGGACTCTGCCCTTCTCAAACTCAAACAACTCACCATCCCGGATCTGCCGACATCGAAAATCGCCAATGCAGCCTTCTGGGGCCTTAAAAAAGAGGCAGGGTTTAATGAGAATCTAGAAATCCTGGACTTCGAGGTTCGGGACAAGGTCATGGTTGACGGCATACAAAAAAAACAAATCCTGGCATACAGTGTCCCAAAGACCGACGTGACAAAACTTAAAAAGACCTTTTCCAGGGCCGGTTTTCCATTGACGGGTATCACTGCCATCCCCTTTGCCATGCAGAATTTCGTCCGCACCGGCCAGATCCCGTCGGATCACGATTATTTTGCCCTTGTCAATATCAGTTGGGACAACTCGGAAGTTTTCTGTTTCTCAAAGGCCGGGATCATCCTGGTTCGCAGCCTGCGTACCGGATCCCTGAATCTGGTGGAAGACCTGGATATTCCAAAAGATGCAGATCCCATTGACTTTCTCTCGACCATGAACAACCCTGATATTAAAGCCTATCCGGGCATGCAGGAGCCTGCAGAACGCCTGATCAGCAAGATCTTCCGGACCGGAGACTATTGTGCCCAGAATTATACGGGCAATACCCCACTGCAGCACTATACCTTTTACGGGCACTTTGACCAATGCACCCCGTTCATGAACCAGGTTGCAGCCATGATCCAGGCACCCGTCACCACATTTAAGCCGGAACAGGACAGCCTGCCCTCGGGGATGGAGGCAGGACTGCCGAGGAATGCCGAGAAGCGGAATCAGGTTCTGACCGCCTTTGCCATAGCGCTCTCTGACAACAGGACCACCCCCAATTTTCTATATACATTTTCAGACCGGGAAAGGGCAGCCAAAGAGCGCAAAATAACCCTGGCCACAGTGGCCCTGGGCCTGATTCTTCTGGCCGGTGCAGGGGCAGCCCACCTTTACCTGAACACGTCCATTGCAAAGAGCAGGGCAACGCTCGCAACAATCCGCCAGGAGCAGACCCAATTCGGGCAAGGGGTTTCAGAGGCATCCATTTCCAGAGCCATTGACCTGGTCCAAATAAAGACCCGGGTTACCCGGAACTATGTGCGAAGCTACCTTCCCCTGGCAGTAGTCAGTGAAATCTGCCGCCATACCCCCGGGCATATTAAACTGAGCGGTCTGACCTACACCCGGAAACCCGGGAAAAAAGAGGCGGATGCTGAAAAAAAACAGCTCACCCTTAAGGGCCGGGTAACTGCCCATCCCTATTCCCTGGATGCCAGCCTGGGCAATTACATTATCACCCTGTCGGAATCACCTGTGTTCGGTGATATTGAAATCCAGAACAAGAAAGTTTCAGGCAAATCCGGTACCGAGGATGAGGCCATTCTGACATTCACAGCTATTCTGGAGGTGATATGACTCCGACTGGAAAAACACCCCGGATTCCTCAGCTCACTCTCCTGGTCGGTGCTGGAATTTTTCTGATCATAGGCCTCTATGGTATATTCTATCTCTACCCGGCTCACCGGGCTCTGGGATATGTACAACAGCAGATTGCCACTGAAACCGTCAACCTGGATCGATTAAAGACCCTGTTTCCGGTCCAGGCCAGGGCCAAAGCCCTTGAGAAAATCCGATTTAATGGTGGCCTGCCCTTTCCGGAAAGAGTGGAGATGCCCAGAAAATCGCTGACCTCTCTTCCTGAACAATTCTCAGCTGCAGCCCATAGACATGGAATGATTCTCCTAGGCAATAATTTTGACATCAATGGAATGGACGAGGGGTCCCAATTTCTCTCCTTCACCCTGGCGTTGAGTGGGAAACTTAAGAATTTCAGACGATTTCTCATTGATTTAATCACCTATGCCTCATTTGATTCGGTCTCAGCCCTTGAGATCAGTGCAGGCAAAGGGGAAACCAAAGCCATTACCCTGACACTGAACATCAGAATTGAAAAGGCCGGGACATGAGCAAACGGGAAAAATTCATACTCCTCCTGACCCTTGCTATTGTCCTTTACGGGCTGCTGGACTTTCTGATATTATCCAGAGGAACCGGAGACCCACACCTTGCGGAAAAAAGCCAAACTGCGAAGGATTTTTCTACCGGGGCCATGGCCAAAATCTCTGGGATTGAAATCCAGGATAAAAAAAGCAATTGGCAGGCATGGACAAGCCGGATTGAATCGGACTGGGATCAGGATCCCTTTGCCCGGTATACCCGGCCCAAGAAGGAAAAAAAAGCCACACGGATTTCATCCGGCGCAGGTCTTGTTTTCTCCGGATATATGCGGATGGGAAAAGAAGCCTTTGCCATCATCAACGGTATGGAGTATAAAATAGGTGAAACTATAGAACCCCAGGGATTTCTTGTAAAAAAAATAACCTCCACTAAGGTGGTATTACAGCGAAAATCAGAACATATTGTTCTGTATTTGAAAGAAGAGTAAATATGATAAAACGACTCTGTTTGATCTGTTTTTTGATAGGGCTTGCCATGGTATGGGGCTGCGTCGGGAAAAATAACGAGAAAGAACCTGAGTCTACCGCCCAGCCAACGCGCCTGGAAATCTTAGCGGAAAAAGCGATTTCCATCACCCCGATTCCTGACCCTGACCGCCATGACGATGATACCGTAATTGAGGACGAGATACCAGTGAAGCCAGCTGAATCCCAACCTTCTGGCGGCTCCCTTTCAACACCACCGGTTGAAACCATACGAGAGTTGCCCGACATGCCCGTAACCATGAAAATGCATGACATCTCGCTGCCGGTTCTCCTCAGGACCCTGGCCCGTGCGGCAGACCTGGACATCATGCTCACTGACAATATCAAGGGACAGACCAAGATCGCCATAACAAATATCCCATGGAACCAGGCATTCCAGGGGATTCTGGACACATTCGGCCTGTCCTATGAATGGTCCGGCGATATTCTGCGGGTGGTCAGTGTTGCGGACCTGGAAAAAAAGCAGGCCCTCATGGAGGCCCGGCAGAACTATGAAAAGGCCCGAAACACCCATACACTTGCCCTCATGGCTCAGGAACAGACCAAGGCAAAGCTTGAGCCCCTGGTTACAAAGATCGTAAAAATTGACTATGCCGATCTCAAATCCCTTCAGAAAAACCTGATCCAATACCTTTCCCTGGGAGATGAAACAAAAAGAGCTAACGGCGCAGCTACTGCAGAATCAGAGGATCCGGATGACGGGCAGAATTTTTCAGGCAATATAATGATGGATGAGTATTCAAACTCTTTGATCATCCATGCCACCCGGTCTGAGATCAAAAAGGTGATGCCCATTATCCGGGGTCTGGACCTGCCCACCCGCCAGGTTCTGATTGAGGCCCATATAGTTGAGGCTGAAGCCAATACCGGCAAAGCACTGGGAGTCCAGTGGGGGGGGCTGGGGACCCAAAATACCGGTAACGGTAAAAGCGTTTCCGTGGGGGGCAGTATGACGCAATTTGGTAATACACTGGACGAGGGGTATACCCCCACAGACGGCAATATTGTCGACCTTCCTACTGCAGCAGCGGCAACGGGTGCAGGAATGACCCTGGGGGTAATGGCCCAGAAGGTGGGAAGTTACGTACTATACACCCAATTAATGGCTCTGGAAGAGGAAGGAAAGCTCCATATCCTATCAAAACCCTCCATAACGACCCTTGATCACCGCAAGGCCGTTATCAAGAGCGGCAGGGAAATCCCCTACCAGACCGTTGTCGATAACGAGATCAGTATTGAATGGAAAGAGGCGGTGATCAAACTGGAAGTCACCCCCCACATTGTCAATGACAAGATCGTCCGCCTTGAGATCATTACCCACAAGGATGAACTCGACTTTGAGAATGATGTGGACGGCAACCCCATTGTAATCACCAAGAATGCCGAAACCAATGTCATGCTCTTTGACGGGCAAACAACGGTGATCGGCGGGCTGAACAAGGAGAAAAAAAGCGGCCAGGAAAGCGGGGTGCCGGGCCTGAGGAAAGTTCCGGGCCTGGGATGGCTTTTTAAAAGCATTGGCAACAGCTATGAAATGGAAGAGTTGCTGATCTTTATCACCCCCAGGATTTTAGAAGGGGTCACAGAACTTCCTTAAATTTCTTTAACTGAAACGTGGAAACCCAGACAAGACAATGGCCTATTACAGCTTATTAGATTTTCAGAACGAGCCTTTTTCCAACACCCCGGATCCCCGGCTCTTTTACCATTCCTGCCAGCACCTGGAAATCCTCCAGAAGCTTGAGATTTCTATCCGCCTTAAACGGGGGCTGAGTCTGGTCATGGGAGATGTGGGCACCGGAAAAACCACCCTCAGCCGTCAGCTGATCAGGAAAATCCAGGAGGATGAGACAGTGGACCACCACCTGATCCTGGACCCCGGTTTTGACTCTGCCAGGGACTTTTTAGCCCATCTGAATCAATTGTTCACCGGCCAGGCACCGGAAAATTCGAAAAACGAAACCCAACTAAAGGAAAGAATTAAAAACCATCTTTTTGCCAGGTCTGTGGATGAGGGGACCAATACGGTATTGCTCATTGACGAAGGTCAGAAGGCATCCCTGCCAATCCTGGAAGCCTTAAGGGAGCTGCTCAATTTCGAAACAAACGATGAAAAACTATTACAGATTATCATCTTTGCCCAGAATGAATTTGCCCATCTTCTGGAAGGGTTTGAAAATTTTAAGGATCGGATAAACTTTCAATACAGCCTGGCTTCCCTGGATTTTAAAGAATCCAAAGGCCTGATCCAATACCGGCTCAACCAATCCTTTGCCCCTGGAAAGGCAAGGACTCTTTTTACAGAACCGGCCTATTGGGCCATCCACAACTATACCAAGGGATCGCCCAGAAAAACGATCAACCTTTGCCACCAGGTGATCCTGGCCATGATTATCCGAAAAAAGAAAAAGGCAGGATTCTTCCTGGTCCAATCCTGTAAAAAAAAAAGAGCTGTCGCAGATGCAAGTAAAACTGCTTCCCAGGCCAGACGCTTTGCTCTTGGAGGATTGATAATTACGGCTCTGGTTTTAGGCTTCTATGCCAGGCTAAACCATGGACCGCAGATGAAAATCTTCGGGGCCATGCCCGAAACAATGGCCTTGCTTGTAGAACAAAAAGTTCCTGAAAAGGTATCCTATTTAAATTAAGGGGGCTCCCGATTAACAAATATATACGATAT
>CAYWNB010000022.1:25993-28254 GCA_964459195.1 uncultured Desulfobacula sp. | reverse complement strand
GTTGCATTGGCGGCCGGGGTGGGATGCGGGAGAATCGTTGATTGCAATTCCATACAAGTTCTTATGCAGTGGTGCGGTTAAAAGGTGAATTGTTTGAGCGCAGCGAGTTTTCGCCTTCAGCGCAACGGAATTTAGAACCTGTCGGAATTGTTCAATCGGTGAACTGCATCCTACCCCGGCTGGTGAGGGTCAGCCCAATTATTGCAAAAATTTATTTTGAAAATTTTTAATCTGAACTTTTAGCTTGATTTGAAATAGTTAAAAGATCCCCTATACCCTCATTTTATTGATGACAATTCCATGGGATTTCCCAAAACGCAGAATGGCCTCGGGTTTGAATTCCCCGGCAAGATACGTTTCTACAAAAGCAGGGGTGTCGAGCATGTGGAGGACAAAAGAGATGTGGCCGGAATACCCGGTGTCATCCAACTGCTGCAGCGCCCTGATGGACTGAGTCGCCATGTCCATGACATGGCGACTGACCTGGGGTGGATTTTCCCGGGTGCAAACATGATTGGAATAGATCCTGCGACAGGCAAAGGGTCTGAACGGGTAAATCATGCAGGCCATGTTTTTCAACAAAAAGGGACAGGGATGGGTCTCTTGTTTTTCCCTTTTCCGGATATTTTTGGCCAAGGCCTTGTTCAGAGAAATTTGTCGGGCCCGGGGAAGGGCCTTTATGGCATGTTGGATCTGCAATCCTTCCAGGGTTGTCATATCAATGCTGCCGGCATCTGTACAACAAAACCCGCAGCCTTTTTGACAGGCCCCCTGGTCTGTGTATGCTTTTGTCCCATGTGCAAAGGATGAATAAATCTTTGCCAATTCTGGTATTTTTTTTTCCACTATATTTTCCTTTTTTTTTCCCAGCCACTCTTTTTTTCAAGAATACAACAAAAGCCTTGATCCCATAGCATACTATCAAATATATAATAAAAGAAAGGAGAGAAAACACCCCATGATGGACCAGGCAGAAATAATTTTAGGAAAAACATTTGGATATTCGTCTTTTAAACCCTTCCAGGAAGCGGTTATTGAAAGGGTATTAAACCGGCAGGATACGGTGGTGGTGCTGCCCACCGGCGGTGGCAAGTCCCTTTGCTATATCATACCGGCCATAATATTCAAGGGCCTTACCATTGTGGTCTCTCCCCTGATTTCCCTGATGGAGGACCAGATTGGCCAGCTGACCCAGACCGGAATACCTGCTGTCTGTTTAAACAGCATGCTGACCCCGGAAGCCTATGGCAACAATATCCGTCTTCTCCAGGCAAACAAGGTTAAATTATTGTACCTGGCCCCGGAAACATTGATGATGCAAAGAACCCTTGACTTGCTGGAAAAACTTCCCATAGACCTTTTGGCAGTGGATGAAGCCCATTGTGTGTCTGAATGGGGGCATGATTTCAGACCGGAATACCGCCAGGTGCAAAAATTTAGGAAAAAAATTCCCCAGGCAGTTGTAATGGCCCTTACCGCCACGGCCACCCCCCAGGTCCGGACCGATATTTTAACCCTGTTTAATATTCCGCCAGCCAATTTTTTCATGGGCAGCTTTAACCGGGACAATCTGTTTTTAGATGTTCAGATCAAAAATGACCCCCAGGCCCAATTACTCAATTTCATTAAAAAATTTCCCAGGGAATCCGGAATTGTTTATTGTACCACCCGCAAATCCGTGAACATGCTGTGTGATGTATTAACGGCCAGCGGATTTTTGGCAAAGCCCTACCACGCAGGTTTAGAGGATGACCAGCGCCGGGAGAATCAATTGGGGTTCATCCGGGACGACATCCAGATCATGGTGGCCACCATTGCCTTTGGCATGGGCATTGATAAACCCGATGTGAGGTTTATTGTCCAGTATGACCTGCCCAAAAATATTGAGACCTATTACCAGCAAATCGGAAGGGCCGGACGGGACGGGCTCAGATCCGATTGCCTGTTGCTGTATTCCCAGGCAGACACCCAGACCATCACCCGGTTTATCCTGCAAAAAGAAGCCGACATCCAGGCGGTGGAACAGGATAAACTGGCAAAAATGCTTGCCTTTGCCCGATCAGAACTTTGCCTTCGAAATCCCCTGCTGGGGTATTTTGGAGAGTCTTTTCCCGGAAACTGCCAACTGTGTAAAAACTGTCTACCCGATCAGCAGGAACGGATAGACATCACCCTTTTTGCCCAAAAATTTCTATCCTGTGTCAAACGGACCGAGGAGATCTTTGGTACCAACCATATTATTGATGTCCTCAGGGGCTCAA
>CAYWNB010000022.1:24753-25893 GCA_964459195.1 uncultured Desulfobacula sp. | reverse complement strand
GACAAGACCCTTACGGAACTGGCACAGATTTTTCCTAGTTCAGAGGAAGCCCTTGAACAAATCCATGGCATTGGCGCCTATAAAAAAGAGACCTTTGGTCGAACTTTCTTAGATGAAATCCAGGCGTATTGTATTGAAAACAAAATCGATCAGAGGGATCGGTTTGAAGGCCCCCAAAAAAAGAAAAGGCCCCGGTCTGCTGCTGACAAACCACCCCGGTATCAATACTTTGGAGATCTTTTCAACACCGGAATCTCAGCCCGGGAACTTGCCGACAAAAACCAGATCAAACTGACCACGGTTCTCACCCATTTAGGAGCCTATATCCGTGAAGGATTTGTCCTGAGAAAGACCTGTGAATTCATCCAGTTGTCCAATACAAACCCTGACACATGGGAACGGGTGAGACAGGCCTTTGAAGAGCAGGGGACCCTTGCGCTGAAACCTGTATTTCTCCACCTGGACCAAGAGATCTCCTATGAAAGGCTCCATCTGCTGAGGCTCAATTATTTAATACAAAATCAAGATCCCGATTAAAATATATTTGAATGTTTGAATTGAATCTGATAACAAACACACTCCAGCCCTTTTACTAAATGAGACGGTTAAACCCATGATCCAACGCGCTGTCAATACCCTTTATGTTGCAAAGGAAAACCAAAGGATTTAAATGAAAACGACAAAATACACCCTTACCATGCTGGTTGAGAATGAGCCTGGTGTAACCGCCAGAATCACAGGCCTTTTTGCCGGAAGAGGGTATAATATTGAAACCATCTGCGGTGCGCCCACTGCAAACCCGAAAATGTCCAGGATCACCATCACCACCCATGCCAATCCCTTGCTGCTTGAACAATGCATGAAACAAATCAAGCGCCTTGTCAATGTCATCAAACTTCGGGACATGACCGGAGAAAAAGCGATCAAACGAGAGATGGCACTGATCTGTGTCAAAGCCAAGCCGGAAAACCAGTCAAAGATAAAAGAAATTATTGCCAGCTTCAACGGAACCATGATGGATGAAGGAACGCAGCAGTATATGTTTGAAATCACAGGTGATGAAGATACCATTGACATCCTCCTGGAAAAACTTGAGCCCTTTGGTATCAAAAAGCTGACCCGATCAGGGGTTCTTGCCCT
>CAYWNB010000022.1:1944-24653 GCA_964459195.1 uncultured Desulfobacula sp. | reverse complement strand
CTGCAAATCCCAGCAAGAGATTACCCCACCCACCTTGGATGATATTAAAAAAACCATTGAAACCATCAAACCCATTCCCCAGGTCGCCTTGAAAATATTCAGGATGGCCCAGGAAAAATATTCCGGGATAAATGATATCACCCAGGAACTCGCCCAGGACCAGGTATTGAGCGGTCAGACCCTGAAGTTGTGCAATTCCGCCATGTTTTCCGGCACCGTCAAAATTGAGACCCAAAGTATCGGCCATGTTATTGCACATCTTGGACTCACCCTGGCGGATATACCGGAAATCATTGATGCCACCCCCCTTAAATGTCATGAATACTAACGAATAAAGGCCGAGAAAAAGACAAAAATGACCCCTATAAACAAACAACAGCAGTTAAGAGACCTTCCAGGGGTAGACTATATTCTGGAAAGCATTAAAGAAGATGAGCAATTCCTTAAAATCCCCCGGAAGGTGATCCTGGAATCCATCCGGGGGATTTTGGAAAGCATCCGTCAAGATATCCTTGACAACCATACACCAGATATTCAATACAACAAGATTATTGAACGAACCCTTGAGGCTGCCCGGGAACGAATCAAAAACAAACTGGTGCCGGTGATCAATGCCACCGGGGTGGTCCTTCACACCAACCTTGGCAGGGCGCTGCTGTGCGAGGATGCCCTGAAAAACATCCAAACCATTTCCCAGTCCTACTCGAACCTGGAGCTGAATCTTTCAACCGGCAAACGGGGAATCCGGTATACGGCTGTCGAAGCGCTGATCTGTGAACTGACAGGTGCCCAGAGTGCCATTGCCGTCAACAACAATGCCGGGGCGGTTTTACTGGCCTTAAACACCCTGGCAAAGGATACCGAAGTGGTGGTTTCCCGGGGGGAGCTGGTTGAAATCGGCGGATCCTTCAGGATACCGGATATCATGTCCAGAAGCGGATGTCACTTAAAAGAAGTGGGCACCACCAACAGGACCCATTTACGGGATTATGAACAGGCGGTTACCCAAAACACCGGCCTTTTTCTCAAGGTACATACCAGCAATTACAAAATAGAGGGGTTTACCGCCAGTGTCGGACTTGGTGAGCTGTCTGAACTAGGAAGAAAAAAGAACATCCCGGTGATGGAAGATCTTGGCAGCGGAACCCTCATCGATTTCTCCAAGTATGGACTTCCGGCAGAACCCCTGGTTTCCGATTCAATCTCATCGGGAGTTGACGTGGTCACCTTCAGCGGTGATAAGCTTTTAGGAGGCCCTCAATCCGGGATTATTGTGGGGAAAAAAGAAACCATTGAAAAAATTAAGGCCAACCCCCTGACCCGGGCTTTGCGCATTGACAAACTCACCCTGAGCGCTCTGGAAGCCACCTTAAAGCTTTATAGGGATGAGAAACGGGCCATAAAAGAAATCCCCACCTTGAGAATGCTGACCATGTCCTATGACCAGACCTGCAAAAAGGCCGGAGACCTGGAAAAACAGATCAAAAAAACCATTCCTACCACCGCCCGGGTAGAACTGGCAGACCTGGAATCAAGGCCCGGGGGCGGGTCATTTCCAGAGCTTAAATTGCCCACCCAATGTATCACCATACGCCCCGAAAACATGTCGGTTGCACACCTTGAAAAAAGCCTTCGTCAGGCATCTCCTGCCATCATCGGTAGAATAGAGGGAGATCGCTACATAATAGATCCCAGAACCATTCAAACAGGACAGGACGAAATTATTTCAAAAACCCTTGGAAAAATACTATTAAAAAAATGATTCATAAATTTACATCAAAAGAAATCCATTTTTTAAAAGCCGAGTCAGACGGGCACCCCATTCAGCCGCCCAGAACTTTTTTTTCTGACCTTCTTCATGACCAGACCCAACAAATTGAAACGTTGAATGCCCGTCTTTCAGCGGCGGATATACCAGGGAATGCCTTTATCTGTGCCGTGATTCAGATATCAAAGAGCGCAACCGGAAAAACAAAGGAACGGGCAAAAGATATTTTTGAAGCCTGCTTTCACTCGGTTCTGGACAAAGAAAGGGGAATCTGGGAAAGCCTGGATGACTCCTCATTTGCCTTGGTATTCTGGGACTATGTCAAAGAGGAAAATGGATCCCGCCTCCTTTCTCTGTTAAAGGAAAAAATATCAACGGCGCTCAAAGCCGATATCCTCATGGGAGTGGCCACTTTCCCCTTCCACACCTTTAAACAAAACGATATTCTGGGCAATACCCTCAAGGCCATTGACCATGCGGCTTTTTTCGGACCCAATCACATGATTTATTTTGATGCCGTTTCCCTGAACATAAGCGGAGACAGGCTTTACCAGCTCAACCGCTATAACCGAGCCATTCAGGAATATAACCGAGGCCTTGAGATAGCACCCAAAAACATTAATCTCATCAACAGCCTCGGGGTCTGTTACGGAATCATCGGCGAAATCGACCGGGCAAAAAAAGAATTTGAAAAGGCCATTGCCATTAATCCCAGGGAGGTGATGGTCATCTATAATATCGGCCTGGTCCATCAGATCAATGAAGATGAGGACAAGGCCATCCTCTATCTTAAAAAAGCCCATGGCATTGACCCGAACCTATTTGAAATTGAACTGCTTTTGGGACAACTGCTGTTTAAGCAGGAACACTGGGACTGGTCTCTGCCCCACCTTGACGCGGCAGCCAGGTTAAATCCAGATTCCGCCACAGCCTTTAGAATGAAGGGAGAAATTTTCCTGGATAAGCTGAACAAAAAAGATCCCCAACGAGCAAGCGCTGAGTTTAACAAGGCCTTGAAGCTGAACCCGTCGGATGCCATTTCTCTATCCGGATATGCCCAGGCCATGGTCCTCCAAGGGAAAAACCTGAAGATTGCTCTGAACTTTGCCAATCGAAGTGTGGCATTGGAACCGGACAGCCTCCTGTTCAAAAACCGCTTACAACAAATCCAGGAAAGTTGCGACAAATTAGACGCCACCCGGACCGCCACCATCAAATCAGCTTAATCAAAAATAAAAATAAGCAAATTGCGGACTTGAAAAACGCCTGTTTAGCCACTATATTAATTTGTTTATTAAAATTTAAAAAATAAGAGGTTATAAAAGAATGCCAATTTACGAATATAAATGCAATACCTGCAAAAAAAAATTTGAAACCCTTGTCATGGGAAGTTTTAAACCCCAATGCCCTGACTGCGATAGCCAGGACCTGGCCCGGCTCATGTCCACCTGCGGATTTGTGTCCAAATCCACTGGGGCTGGCGGTGCCCCCCAGGTGACCACTTCAGCAGGCGCTTCCGGCTGCGGTAGCTGTTCCTCCACCAACTGCGGCTCATGTGGTATGGGATAGCGTCCATGAAAAAAAACATCCGCATCGGCACAAGGGGAAGCCAGCTTGCCCTGTGGCAGGCCCATCATGTCAAGTCCTGCATAAAAACACTTTTCCCGGAACTTGAAGTGGAAATTATCACCATTTCCACCAAAGGAGACAGAATCACCGATCGCCCCCTGGCCCTGGTGGGGGGAAAGGGACTGTTTGTCAAAGAGATTGAAACAGCCCTCTTGAACAAGGAGATCGACCTTGCCGTCCACAGCATGAAAGACATGCCCGGAGAACTGCCCGAAGGACTTGTCATCGGCGCCATACCCGAAAGGGAAAACCCCTTTGATGTAATGATTTCACGGGAAAACAAACTTTTGGCCGACTACCCGGCCAAGGCCAGAATCGGCACCTCCAGTCTTCGACGGGGCTCCCAGCTGAAAGCAGCCCGGCCAGACCTTGAGATTCTGTCCATCAGGGGAAATCTGGATACCCGGCTCAAAAAACTAAAAGCTGGGGATTACGATGCCATTGTGCTGGCAGCAGCAGGCCTGCGGCGGTTGGGCCAGGAACATGAAATCACCCAATATCTGGATGAAGGCCTCATGGTTCCGGCAGTGGGCCAAGGGGCGCTGTGCATCCAAACCCGGGAAAATGACAGGGACATATCCCCTGTCATGGAACGGCTGGACCATGGTCCCACCCGGCTCTGCGTCACAGGAGAGCGGGCATTTCTCAAACAGATCGAAGGCTCCTGCCACATCCCGGTGGCCTGTTATGCTCAGATCAGGGACAACCAGGTAATCCTAACCGCATTGGTGGCCTCTGAAGACGGCCGGAAAGTTATTAAGCGGCAGAGTACCTGTCCTGAAGCCGCCCCCGTGTCCACAATTGTAGACACAGGTCGAGCGCTTGCAACTCAATTGCTTGAAAATGGCGGGAAACAAATATTGGAGAGTTTGAACTCAAATGACTGATGCAACAGGCACGGTATATCTGATTGGCGCAGGTCCCGGTGACCCGGGTCTTTTAACCATACGGGCAAAAGAATGTATTGAATCGGCCGATGTGGTGGTCTATGACTACCTGGCCTCCCCCTTTCTTCTGGAGTATGCCAGACAAGAGGCCGAAATTATTTACGTGGGTAAAAAAGGCGGGGACCACACCCTGACCCAGGATAAGATCAATTTATTGCTAGTGGACAAAGCAAAGCAGGGATTGTCCGTGGCCCGTTTAAAAGGTGGGGATCCCTTTGTCTTTGGACGGGGGGGAGAAGAGGCCCAACTGCTTCTGAAGCACGGGGTCCGGTATGAAGTGATCCCAGGGGTCACCTCGGCCATTTCCGCCCCGGCCTATGCAGGGATTCCCGTAACCCACAGGGATCATACCTCCTTTGTTTCCTTTATCACCGGCCATGAGAATCCCGATAAACGAGACTCGAACATGCAATGGGATGTATTTGCCAAGTCCAATGCCACCCTGGTCTTTCTCATGGGGGTTAAAAACCTGGCAAATATCGTTAAAAACCTTATGGCAAACGGGAAACCCGCAGACACACCGGTGGCTCTTGTCCGTTGGGGAACCACCAGCCGGCAACAGACCGTAACCGGTACCCTTGAGACCATTGTGGAAGTGGTAAACAAAGCAGGCCTGAAATCCCCTGCCATCATTGTGGTAGGCCATGTGGTTTCCCTTCGGGAAGAACTTGCCTGGTTTGACAAAAAACCCTTGTTCGGTAAACGGATTATCATCACCCGGGCCCGGGCCCAGGCCAGCGGCCTTGTCTCCCAACTCACCAAGCTGGGTGCCCACTGTATTGAAATCCCCACCATCAAAATCATTCCGGCCGAAGATACCGCGCCCCTCAAAAAGGCCATTGATCACCTGAACCACTATGACTGGCTGGTACTGACCAGTGTCAACGGGGTCAAATTTTTCTTTGACACCCTCTTTGACATGGGCAAGGATGTCAGGGCCCTGGGCCATTTAAAATTTGCCTGCATCGGTCCGGTTACCAAGGAACGGCTGGCCGACTACGGCATCATCAGTGACATCCTGCCCGAAACATATCGGGCCGAGTCGGTGGTGGATGCATTTTCACATATGAATATGCAGAGAAAAAAGGTGCTGCTGCCCCGGGCAAAGGTGGCCAGAACCATTTTACCCGAAGAGCTGATTAAAATGGGGGCGGTTGTGGATGAGGTGACGGCCTATGAAACCATCCTATGCGATGATGGCAAAGAGACGCTGATTTCCCTGCTCACCGACCAAGAAATTGATGCCGTGACCTTTACCAGTTCCTCAACTGTCTCAAATTTCATGTCATTGCTGACCGAGGATGCTGCCAAGTTGTTAAAAGGGGTAACCATTGCCAGTATCGGACCGATCACCTCGGATACGGCAAGAGCCCTTGGCATTAAACCGGATCTTGAAGCTGACCCCTATACCATCCCAGGCCTTGTGGATGAACTGCTTCACTATTATAGCGACAAGAACTCATGATTGCCGGCAATCGAACCATCAATTATTTGCGGATATCCGTCACAGACCGGTGCAATTTTCGGTGCCGTTATTGTGTTCCCTCGTCTCCTTTCTCCGTCATTGAGCATAAAAAAATTGCCCGGTATGAAGAAATATTACGAATTACCCGTCTTGGCTGTGAACTGGGAATCACCAAGGTAAGAATCACCGGGGGAGAACCCTTTGTCCGTAAAGGAATCTTCTCTTTTCTGGAACAATTGTGTCAACTTGATGCCCTCCAGGATATTTCCATTACCACCAATGGCGCCCTTTTAACCCGGGAAAAAATAAAATCTCTGATCCAGATGGGGATACACCGATTAAATTTCAGCCTGGACACCCTTGACCCCGTCAAGTTTGCAGCGATCACCAACAGGGATCGGTTCCACCGGGTATGGGATTCCATCATGGCAGCCCATACCCTTGGCATCTTCCCCATTAAAATCAATGCAGTGGCCCTCAGGGGCTTCAATGATGATGAGATTTGCGCCATTGCTGGCCTCACCCTGAAATACCCTTTTCATATTCGGTTTATCGAATATATGCCCATGGGGGACTCGGATATTGAACGTCAGCAGCAGATACTGACCCGGGAAATTCAAGATAAAATTGAATCCACCCTGGGTCCCCTGATTCCCATGGAAAGAGAATATAACGACGGACCTGCCAAGAAATTCAAACTGACCAATGCCCGAGGCGTGGTGGGATTTATTACCCCCATCTCTTCCCATTTTTGCAGCGAATGCAACAGACTGAGGCTGACCTCCCGGGGAAACCTGCGCCCCTGTCTTTTGAATGATTATGAACAAGATATTCTAACCCCCCTGCGCGCCGGGGCATCTGACCACCAATTAAAATCAATCATTGAATCAAGCCTGACCCACAAGCCCCTGTTTCACTCTCTCAATGACCCGAAAGCCAAAAATATTCCCATCAGCCATATGAACTCCATTGGCGGATAATTTTAAAGGGGATTTTCGTTAAAGTGTATTTTCAGACCTTTTTTCTTGTTCCATCAAAAATGCAGCCGCCTCCTTGTTTGAACCCAGAAGAACAGAGAGCCATCGGGTTGAGTCCCCGCCCCCAAGGGCAATTTTGACCGCCATTGTCAGGGGAACAGAAAGCAGCATCCCCACCGGCCCCAGAACCCATCCCCAAAATGCCAGGGAAAGGAAAACAACCAGGGCGGACAATCCGATTCCTTTCCCCATGATCCGTGGTTCAATCACACTGCCCACAACTGTGTTCACGATCAAAAAACCCAATCCCACGAAAGCAGCCGGCACAGGCCCCAGCTGAACCAGGGCCAATAAGACGGTTGGAACCGCAGCAATAATAGATCCGATATTAGGGATATAATTGAATAAAAAGGCAAAAACCCCCCACATCACCGGGTAATCAACCCCCTGCACCACCAGCCACAGGAAAATTGCCAAACCCGTTGCAAGACTTGTCAGTGTTTTAATACCAAGATATTGGTTCACCCCCATGGTAATTTCAGAATAACGGCTCAGATCGGCATCTTGACCACTTGAAAGTGCCCTCAGTTTATTGGGAAACCCGGCTGCCTCGGAAAGGATGAACAAAAAGGTCAAAAAAACAAAAAATGTATTGGTCAGCACGCCCCCCAGGCCGTTCAGTGTATTTGCCGCCAGCTTGAGAATATGGCTGGGGTCAAATATTTGGGTCAATTTAGCCACATCCACATGAATCCCATACCTGGACAAAACCCCTATAGCCCCGTGAATCAAAGCCATAATCCGTTCTTGGTAAAAAGGAATATTGTTGGAAAAATCGACAATGGAAGAAGAGACAAGGGTTACCAAAACCATTTGAACCACTATTGCCCCGAGCATGAGAAGCAAAATTGCCCCAATACTTGGGATCCCTTTTTTTTGCAGCCAGAATAAGGGTGGCGCACAGATAATGGCAAGAAAGACTGCCAGAAGAAAGGGAACAACCAGGACAGAAGCAGCCTTCATCCCGGCTACCACAATGACAAATGCCGCACACCCCATAAGGGATCCATTGCGAATACGTATTGTTTCCATATGCTTTTCCCTTAAACAGTTTGAGAAATAATCTGCCCTATATTTATCAAACCCATCTGCAAAGTCAAGAACCCTTCTAAAAACAGAACTATTATTGCATTTATTAATAATCCAGCTACCCGGTTGGACTCAACCCCCTTTTCTGCGAATGATACATTTAGAACTTTCATTATGGCAGTACTGGCTTTTATTCAACATCCGGGAAGTGCTGGACACTGAGTAAACTGGGGCCGCTATCGAGGTTTCCATAAAAAAATCCCTGGTAAAATCGACCTGTCGAAGATCGGCCTACCAGGGATGTTTTAGTCTAAGCGAGCGTGATCAATCTAAGATCAATTCAATCTGGACCATGGAAGCGACATCGCCTTTTCTGGGCCCAAGCTTCGTAATTCTTGTATAACCGCCCTGTCTTGAATCAAACTTCTCTGCAACTTCATTAAATAGCGTATGAACAACATCGGTTTCCTGAATATATGCCAGCGCCTGTCTTCTGGCGTGTAAATCACCTCTTTTTGCCAAGGTAATCATTTTGTCCGCAATGGATCGCAGTCCTTTTGCTTTGGCTTCCGTGGTTTTGATGCTGCTGTGTTTGAACAGAGAAGTTACCATGTTTCTAAACATAGCCTTTCTATGGCTGGAGGTTCTGTTCAGTTTTAATACAGATTTTCTATGTTTCATGGAATTTACTCTCCTTCCTGAATGTTCTCATCTTCTGGCGGGTCAAATCCTTCAAGATCCATGCCCAGGGAAAGCTCCATGGTATGCAGGACTTCCTTAATTTCGTTCAAGGATTTTCTACCAAAATTTTTGGTTTTAAGCATTTCACCGTCAGTTTTTTGAACCAGTTGATAAATGGTATGAATCCTGGCATTTTTCAGACAATTGGAGCTTCTTACAGATAACTCCAGTTCATCCACTGATCGATAAATATTTTCGTTAAATCCCCGGTCTGCATCATCGGCATTGTCTTCCACATCATCCGGTTCCATCTCCTCATCGAAATTAATGAAGGGATTCATTTGTTCCTTAAGAATTTTAGCGCCAAAGGCAACGGAATCGTCGGGTGTAACACTGCCGTCTGTCCAGACTTCCAGGGTTAGCTTGTCATAATCGGTTTTCTGACCTATTCTGGAGGTGCCCACCACATATTTAACCCGTTTAATGGGGGCAAATACAGAGTCGATGGGGATTGTGCCAATGGGGGCATCGTCATCTTTATTTACCGATGCCAAGGCATACCCCTTACCGGTTTTTACAACCATTGTCATGTTCAGCACACCATTTTTTGATAATGTGGCAATATGCTGTTCGGGATTAAGAATTTCAACTCTGCCGTCCGGACTGATAATATCAGCACCGGTCACAATGCCTTCACCCTTTGCCTGGAGGGTCAAAATTTTATCTTCCGTGTCATCAACCATCAACTTCAACTCTTTCAAGTTTAAAATGATCTCGGAAACATCTTCTCGAACATCCGATATAACACTATATTCATGAAGGGCATCATCAAATTTCACAGATACAATGGCAGCGCCGTATATAGATGACAAAATGATTCGTCGCAGAGAGTTACCAATTGTAATACCATATCCTCTTTCAAGGGGTTCGCATACAAATTTGCCATATGTTGAAGTAGTGGTAACATCAAGCTTTTCCGGCTTGATCATCTCTCGCCAGTTTACATATGCTAGTTTTTCAGATGACATTTAAATCTCCTGAATAAATATTTGGATAGACCATATAGAATGATGACCCTATTTTGAATATAGCTCAACGATCAATTGTTCCTGAATCGGAAGAGTAATGTCCTCTCGCGTGGGAATGCCAACAATCTGACCTTTGAAAGTATCTTTATTAATTTCCAACCACGATGGAACACCTCTTCTTACTATGGCATCCAGAGAGTCCGAAATAGCCTGAACCTTACGACTTTTTTCACGCAACTCTATGACATCACCTTTTTTAACCTGATAAGAAGGAATATTCACTTTTTTCCCATTTACAGTAAAATGGTTATGACGAACAAAATGTCTTCCCTGGTTCCTGGAATTCACAAACCCCAGTCTAAAAACAGTGTTGTCCATGCGGGTTTCGAGAAGGCTTAACAGATTTGTACCAGTAATACCTTTAATTCGATCCGCCCGTTTAAATGTAATTCTGAATTGTTTTTCAGAAATCCCATAAATTCGGCGAACCTTTTGTTTTTCTCTAAGCTGTATTCCATAGTCAGATTGTTTACTTCTTCTCTGACCATGTTGCCCCGGCGGATAACCTCTTCTATCATAACTGCATTTGTCTGAAAAACAACGGTCGCCCTTCAAAAAAAGCTTCATATTCTCTCGTCTGCATTGACGGCAAACAGAACCTGTATATCTTGCCAACGTTCTCCTCCTTTATAACTCCAAGAGCTTAATTCTAATATTTTATACTCTTCTTCTTTTTGGCGGACGGCATCCATTATGGGGAACCGGTGTAACATCCTTGATCATTGAAATATTGAATCCGAGTGCATGGAGCGCTCTTAAGGCGGATTCTCTTCCAGGGCCAGGACCTTTTACATAGACGCCAATATTTTTAAGCCCGTGCTCCATTGCCTTTGCACCCGCATCTTCAGCCACAAGTTTTGCAGCAAAAGGGGTACTTTTCCTGGAACCCTTAAAACCCTGAACGCCAGCGCTGGACCATGATATGGTGTTGCCGTTTTCATCGGCTATGGTGACGATGGTGTTGTTAAAGGTAGACTGAATATGCACAATACCTGTGGAAATATTCTTTCTCACCCGTTTTTTGGTTACAGCTTTTTTAGTCTTTTTTGCCATAATTAATATACCTTTTGTATTATACTATTTTTTCTTTTTAACTGCTGCTCGTTTGGGACCTTTTCGGGTCCTTGCATTTGTACTGGTCCGTTGACCATGACAGGGAAGACCTCTTCTGTGGCGCAATCCTCTATAACATCCAAGATCCATCAGCCGCTTGATATTCATGGAAACTTCAGACCTGAGTTCACCTTCAACTTTGAAATCAGCATCAATGACTTTTCTGATTTCGTTGACTTGAACTTCTGTCAGGTCATTTGCTTTTATTGTTGGATCAATCCCTGTTTTCTCAAGTATCAGTTTTGATCTGCTGCCTCCGATACCATAAATATAGGTCAAGGCGATCCATGCGTGTTTATCTCTTGGTAAATCTACTCCTGCGATACGTGCCAAATTTCCTTCCCCCTATCCCTGACGCTGTTTATGGCGTTTGTTTATACAAATGACTCTGATGACACCTTTTCTTTTAATCACTTTGCAATCTCTACAAATTTTTTTAACAGATGCTCTTACTTTCATCTATCTACTCCTAATCTCTATTTTTATTTCTTATCAATTTTATATATTAATATAATTGAAAAAAAATTATTTAAATCTATATGTAATTCTGCCACGGCTTAAATCATAGGGTGATATTTCAACTGTCACCCTGTCCCCGGGTAGAATCTTTATAAAATGCATTCTCATTTTCCCGGAAATATGGGCCAACAAAACATGTTTGTTTTCCAACTCAACTTTGAACATGGCATTGGGCAGGGTTTCTAATACTTTCCCGTCAACTTTGATGGGTTCTTCTTTTGCCATAATCTTATTTCATCTCCTATTGGTGGTTTAGAATGGTTTATTTAAGATCTACCCTTGACACGTTTTGCCCCGGATCTTCCCATAAAGCCGTCGTAATTACCGGATATCAAATGGGACTCTATCTGGGAAATGGTATCAATGGATACCCCGACTACAATCAAGAGAGCCGTGCCACCAAAATAAAAGGGCACATTAAATTTATTCATGAGCATGGTTGGCAGAACGCAGACGGCAGAAACATAAAGAGCCCCACCAACGGTAATTCTTGTCAACACTCGATCAATGTACTCAGAGGTCTTTTTCCCCGGTCTGATACCAGGAATATAACCCCCATTCTTTTTCATATTATCCGCCACATCGTCTGGATTAAACTGAACTGCAGTATAGAAAAAGCAGAAAAAGACAATAAACCCGATGTATAAAAGATAATACCAGATGGTACCAGGGCTGAACATGGCGGCAACGGTCTGCATTGCTGGAATATTGATAAATTGGGCCAAGGTTGTCGGAAACATGATGATAGAAGAGGCAAAAATCGGCGGTATAACACCGGCGGTGTTAATCTTCAAAGGAAGATGAGATGTTTGTCCTCCATACATCTTCCGACCCACCACCCGTTTTGCATAATGAACCGGTATCCGACGCTGGGCCTGTTCCATATAAATGATACAGGCAACAACAGCTACCATGAGTACAATCAAGATAATCAGGGAAAAAACTCCCATCTCACCGGTGCTCATCAGTCGAACCGTGTTTCCAAGGGCCGACGGCATATTTGCAACGATACCTGCAAAGATAATCAACGAGATACCGTTGCCGATACCCCGTTCGGTAATCTGCTCCCCCAGCCACATGATAAATGCGGTACCGGCAGTCAGTGTAATGATGGTTACCAAACGAAATCCCCAACCCGGATAGGGCACTATGGCAACGCCTGCCGGAGAACTCATTGCTTCTAATCCAACGCTGATGCCAAACCCCTGAATAATACTGAGCACAACGGTTCCATAACGCGTGTACTGTGTTTTCTTTTTCCGTCCCGCATCCCCTTCTTTTTTCAATTGTTCAAGATGGGGGACCACCACGGTCATCAATTCTAAAATAATAGAAGAACTGATATAAGGCATTATCCCCAGGGCGAATATGGAAAGTCTTTCCAGAGCCCCCCCTGAGAACATATTAAACATTGAGAATAAGGTCCCGGATGCAGCTGCAAAAAAGGACGACAATGCTGCCCCATCAATCCCGGGTGTAGGCACATGAACACCGACACGATACACAAACAGCAATGCAAGTGTAACCAATAGTTTCCGTTTGAGATCAGGAAGTTTAAACAAATTCTGATAGCTGTTCTCGATCATTTATAATATATCCTTACATCACTTTGATATCAATTATTCGAACCATAACTTATTCTATGCTGCCGCCAACAGATTCGATCTTTTCCCTAGCCGTTTTGGAGACGAGAATATCCTTTAAAGCAAATTTCTTTTGTGTGTCCCCATTACCGAGAAGTTTTGCCCCGTCCACTTTACCTTTAACCAGACCGACCTGTCTTAGAACGTCCATATCAATGGCTGCCCCGTCATCAAATCTATCCAGATCTTTAATATTTAAAACAGCGTATTGTTTTTTAAATATATTGGTAAAACCTCTTTTGGGAAGTCGACGATAAATTGGCATCTGACCGCCTTCAAACCCGGGTCTAACGCTTCCGCCTGAACGGGCCTTGAGCCCTTTGTGTCCTCTGGTGGAAGTCTTGCCCATTCCAGACCCTGGTCCTCGACCCACCCGTTTGGGTTTTTTTCTGCTGCCGGGAGCAGGTGCTAAATCATGAAGCTGCATATTACACCTCCTCTACTTTAACAAGGTGAGACACCTTGTTTATCTGCCCAATAATGACAGGATCATTGGTGTGCTCAACTGTATGATGCATCCGTCTGATGCCCAGCGAGCGAATGATTCGTCCTTGTACCGCCGGACGGCCTATGGTACTTTTTATCTGTGTTATTTTCAGTTTCTTAGTCATTGCAAACCTCTTTATATATCTTCAGGTCTAAGACCTCGTCTTCTGGCAACTTCTTCCTTAGAACAAAGGGACTGGAGACCAGCCATGGTTGCTCTGACAATATTTTGAGTGTTATGGGTACCGATACACTTGGTCAAAATGTCCGTAACACCCACAGCTTCGAGGACCGCACGGATACCGCCACCAGCAATCAATCCTGTTCCGGGTGAAGCAGGTTTCAAAAGTACCCGGCCCGCACCGGCGTGGCCCACGACTTCAAAGGGTACGGTGCCGTTTAGAAGAGAAATTTTAACCATATTCCGTTTGGCTTTCTCCATGCCTTTTTTGATGGCTTCAGGAACCTCTTTTGCTTTTCCAAGACCATAACCAACGCTGCCTTCACCATCTCCAACCACGACCAAAGCGCTGAAGGTAAAATTTCTACCACCTTTTACAACTTTTGCAACACGGTTGATTCTAACAACCTTATCTATTAATCCACTATCTTCCATCTGTTGTCTTGCCAAGGGTCTTCCTCCTTAATTAGAATAGCAAACCGGCTTCGCGGGCCGCGTCTGAAAGCGCTTTGATTCGACCATGATAAAGAAAACCGTTCCTGTCCAGAACCACTCGTGTAATTCCTTTATCAACGGCTCTTTTGCCGATAAGGTTTCCAACCGCCTTTGCAATTTCCTGTTTTTTGCCGGTCACAGGATTTTTTTTGTATTCTTTATCCAGAGTAGATGCCGAAACAAGCGTTATCCCTTGCGTATCATCAACGATCTGTGCATAAATATGGTTTGCAGTTCTGAAAACACTCATTCTTGGTCTATCTTGATTTCCAAAAATATTCTTTCTGATTCGTTTTTTTCTTTTAAGCCTTGATACAAGCCTTGGTGATGTATTTCCCATAATCTTTAGTTTCCCACCTATTAGTCTTTACCAGCAGTCTTACCAGCTTTTCTGATAATTCTTTCATCCGAATACATGATTCCTTTGCCCTTGTAGGGTTCGGGAGGTCTGATCCGTCTGATGTTTGCTGCTGCCTGGCCAAGAAGTTCTTTATCGATACCAGAAAGCGTAATTTCTGTGTTTTTCTCAACATTGACAGAAATTCCGTCTGGAAGATCAAAATCAACAGGGTTTGAATATCCTACATTGAGTACAAGCTTCTTTCCACTTGTTTCGGCACGATATCCGATACCGGAAAGAAGAAGTTTCTTTTCATAACCTGTGGTAACACCCGTAACCATATTGAATATCAGAGATCTGAAAAGCCCCTGAAGCGCCATTTTTTTCTTATCGTTGAGATCTGTTTTAACGTTTAAAACGTTCTCATTAACTTCTATATCAATTGCCGGGTGCAGTTTTCGATCAAGCTGGCCTTTGGGTCCCTTAACATTGATCATGTCTCCATCAAGGGTAATTACGACCTTATCTGGAAGCTGAACCGGCTGTTTTCCTATTCTAGACATATTTTACTCCTGTCTTACCATACGTTACAAAGAATTTCACCGCCGACGTTCGCTTCGATAGCCTGTTTGTCCGTCATCAACCCCTTGGAAGTTGAAACGATGGAGATACCCAGACCGTTTAAAACCGGCTTAATCTGTTTTGCCTTGTTGTAAACCCTGCAAGAAGGTTTACTCACTCTGTCAATGCCATAAATTGTGGGTTTGCCATCAGAAACATATTTTAAATAGACACGCAGAACTCCCTGTGTCTCATTTTCAAGGAATTTATAATCTTTGATATATCCTTGTTCTTTAAGCACCCGCACCATTTCCACTTTGATCGTTGATCCGGGGATATCCACTTTAGCAAGACTTGCTTTTCCACCATTTCTAATGCTAGTCAGCATGTCTGCAATTGGATCACTAATTGCCATTTTTAAATCTCCTTAAAATCCGCTGGTATTGTAATTTAATAAAAAATTTGATTCGAAATTGTATTTCTACCAACTTGATTTGGTAACACCGGGTAGTTTGCCTTCAGAAGCAAGTGTCCGGAAACAAATTCTGCAAATACCAGCTTTTCTGATAAATCCTCTTGGTCTACCGCATAAGGGGCATCTGTTATATGCACGAACAGCAAACTTTGGTGTTCTTCCCGCCTTTGCGATTAAAGATTTTTTAGCCAAGCTTTCCTCCTTAAGAACCTTAGTTTTTGAAGGGCATTCCCATGAGTTTCAGGAAAACCTTGCCTTCTTCATCTGTTTTAGCTGTGGTAACAACTGTAATATTAAGACCTTTAATACTCTCGGTCTTATCATAGTCAATTTCCGGAAATATGATGTGCTCGGTGATACCCATGGAAAAATTACCACGGCCATCAAATGATTTCCCAGATATCCCTCTAAAATCCCTCACACGAGGGAGTGCGATATTAACAAGTCTGTTAAAAAAATCGAACATTTTTCCCCGGCGCAGGGTTACCTTGCATCCAATGGGAAGATCAGCCCGCAGTTTGAAGTTAGCAATGGGTTTTTTCGCCCTTGTAATAACTGTTTTCTGGCCGGCAATCAATGTCAGTTCCTGGGCAGCAACTTCAACAATTTTTGGATTTCTAACTGCTTCGCCCAGTCCCATGTTCAATACGATTTTCTCAAGCTTTGGTACCTGTAATTCATTTTCATAATTAAAGGTCTCCCGAAGCTTGGGGACAACTTCGTTAATATATTTTTCCTTAAGAGTGGTCATTTATTCTCTCCGCCTTTGGTCTTAAGAATCTATCTGCTGGTTGCATTTTTTGCAGATTCTGACCCGTTTACCGTCTTCCAATTGTTTGATTCCAATCCGAGTCGGTTTTACACAGGAATTACACATGACCATAAGATTGGACACATTGATGGGCATGGTTTTATCAACTATGCCACCCTGTGGATTTGCCTGTGTAGGCCTCTGATGGACTTTCACAACGTTAATGTTTTCAACAACAACGCGGTTGGTTTTTTTGACAACTTTCAATACTTTCCCGATCTTACCCTTGTCTTTTCCGGTCAGTACCTTAACCTTGTCATCTTTTTTAATTCTTATTTTTACAGCTTCCATCGATTTTTCTCCAAGTAACCCGAAAATTAAAGTACGTCAGGGGCAAGAGAAACTATTTTCATAAATCTTTTAGCCCTTAATTCTCTTGCAACCGGACCAAAGATACGGGTGCCTATCGGTTCATTATTTTTACTTAAAATTACAGCAGAGTTGTCATCAAATCTGATGGACGACCCATCCGGTCTGGATATCTCTTTTTTGGTTCTTACTATAACCGCCTGGACAACGTCCCCTTTGCTAACCTTTGCATTGGGAATGGCTTCTTTAACAGAAACAACAATGATGTCTCCAATGCTGGCGTATCTTCTTTTTGATCCGCCCAGTACTTTGATGCAATACAGTTCCTTTGCGCCGGAGTTATCTGCCACAGTAAGTCTGCTTTCGGTCTGAATCATTTCACAACTCCTTTAGCTAAACCGCTTTTTTAACGATTTCGGTTACCCGGAAACGTTTAAGCTTACTCAACGGCCTGGTCTCGATGATTTTTACTTCATCACCAATCCTGCACTCATTTATTTCATCGTGGGCATGGTATTTTTTATACCGTTTAATGAACTTTTTATAAACTTTATGCTGAACAAATCTTTCAACCTGAACAACCACTGATTTATCCATCTTATCGGATACGATCAGCCCGATGAGCTCTTTTTTATTATTTTGAATATTTTCCATATCTATAACTCTTACATTAAATAATGTTTAAATTCATTTCTTTTGATATTGTATAGAGTCTGGCAATATCTTTTTTGACATTTGAAAGGGTTGCTGTGTTCTCAAGCTGTCCAACATCATTTTGAAAACGAAGGTTGAACAATTCTTTTTTGAGTTCAACAAGCTTCTCTTTAACCTGATCCGCACCCATTTCTCTTATCTCGGCAAGTTTCATCTTTATTTACTCCTCTCCACAAATCGTGTTTTAATGGAAAGTTTTCTTGCAGCAAGCCGCATGGCCTCTTTTGCCAGGTCTCTTGGAATTCCTTCCATTTCATAAAGGATCTTGCCGGGTTTGATTCTTGCCACCCAGGCATCGGTAGCCCCTTTACCCTTACCCATCCTAACCTCTGCAGGTTTTTTTGTAACAGGATGATCAGGAAAAAACCGAATCCAGCTTTTACCAGATCTCTTTGCATGTCGGGTCATTGCAACCCTGGCCGCTTCAATTTGTCTTGCATTTATATAACCGCATTCCACAGCCTGGAGACCGTAATCTCCAAAACTCAAGGTATTTCCCCTTGTGGGCACCCCTTTGGTTCTGCCCCGGAATTCTTTACGGTATTTTACATTTTTTGGACTAAGCATTTGCTTTTTCTCCTAATCGCCTCTATTTTGTCGCCAAAGCCTTTTCACCAGGACGCAACACCTCACCTTTAAAAACAAAGGTCTTGATGCCAATGAGCCCGTAAGTGGTCTTCGCTTCGATAAAGCCGTAATCGACGTCTGCCCGCAATGTATGCAGGGGGATCCGTCCTTCTTTGTACCATTCGGTTCTTGCCATTTCAGCTCCGCCCAAACGGCCTGAGCAGATAATTTTGATTCCCTTGGCACCAAATCTCATGGCAGTGGAAACGCTTCGTTTCATTGCCCGTCGGAATGCAATCCGTTTTTCCAATTGCTGGGCAATATTCTCAGCCACAAGTTGTGCATCAATTTCGGGTCTTCTAACCTCTTTGATGTCAATCAGAACGGCTGGCTCGATCATATTTTCAAGCTCTTTTTTGAGCAATGCGATTTCAGACCCTTTTTTACCGATGATGATACCCGGTCTTGCGGCAAACACCCGCAGTCTGATCTGTTTTGAAAAACGCTCGATTTCTATTTTTGATATGCCGGCATGGTAGAGTTTCTTTTTAAGGAATTTTCTTACCTTAAAATCTTCTTCAACAAAAGAAGCGTACTCTTTGTCTGCATACCATCTAGAATCCCATGTCCTGATGATGCCTAATCTTAATCCGGTAGGATGTACTTTCTGGCCCAAGCCTGTTCCTCCTTATTTAAACAGTTTCGCTGACGATAACTGTTACATGACTGGTTCGTTTCAAAATTCGACTGGCTCTTCCCCTGGCCCGCGGCCGAAACCGTTTCATGGTAGCGCCCTGATCGACAAATATATTCTTTACAACCAGTTTGTCCACGTCCAGGCTGTTATTGTGCTCGGCATTGGCAATTGCTGACTGCAATGTTTTATAAATTATTCCGGCAGCTTTAACCGGCATAAATTTAAGGATGGTCAGCGCTTGGCCCGCGTTTTTACCCTTGACTTCACTGATTGGCAACCGAAGCTTAAGTGCTGAAGTCCTAGTATGTCTTGTAGTTGCTTGTACTTCCATATCAATAGTGTCCTTTAATCATGCGAGACAGATTACCTTTTTTTAGATCTCTTATCTCCGGCATGACCCCAAAATGTTCTTGTAGGTGAAAATTCACCAAGCTTATGACCGACCATATTTTCAGAAACAAAAACAGGAATGAATTTTCTTCCGTTATGGACGGCAAAGGTAATACCTACCATTTCAGGGAAAATGGTTGACCTTCTAGACCAGGTTTTAATGACTTTGTTGGTTTTAACCTTGTTCGCCTCAAGTACTTTTCTTAAAAGTTCAGAAGCGATATAAGGTCCTTTTTTTAATGATCTTGGCATAATTATTCACCTATTACTTTCTCTTAGCCCTTCTTTTAACAATATACCGATCCGTTCTGGCATTATTCCTGGTCCGTTTACCTTTTGTGGGAACACCCCAGGGAGTACAGGGTTGTCGGCCACCGGATGAACGACCTTCGCCGCCACCCATTGGATGATCCACCGGGTTCATGGCAACACCACGGACGGAGGGGCGTTTGCCCATCCATCTGGAACGTCCCGCCTTACCGATGCTCACATCTCCATGTTTTTCATTGCCGACCCTGCCGATCGTAGCTTTACATTTCACATGAATCAAGCGAACCTCACCCGAGGGCAACAACACCTGTGCATAGGTGCCTTCCTTGGCCATGAGTCTTGCATATCCACCGGCACTTCGGACAATCTGACCCCCCTTATTTTCCTTAAGTTCGATATTATGAATTCGGGTACCCGTAGGGATATTTTCAAGGGGCATACAATTGCCTGGCTTGATATCCGCTTCAGGCCCCGTTTCCAGAACATCACCCACCTTGATTTCCAAGGGTGCCAGTATATATCTTTTTTCTCCATCGGCATAGACCAGAAGTGCGATTCTGGCACTTCTATTGGGATCATACTCAATGGCAGATACCTTGGCAGGTATTCCGTCCTTATCCCTCTTAAAATCGATAATACGATATTTCTTTTTTGCCCCGCCACCCCTGTGCTTACTGGTGATCCTTCCATAGCAGTTTCGACCAGCCCGCTTATTAACACTTTTGGTTAGCGATCGTTCAGGTTTTGTTTTCGTAATTTCTTCAAAAGAAAGGTATTCCTGAGCACGCCTACCGGGAGATGTCGGTTTTGTCTTGATTATTGTTGACATATAGTTACCTCTTTAAACACCTTCAAAAAAATCAATTCGTTGTCCTGGCATCAGTGTGACAATGGCTTTTTTCCAGTCTTTTCTTTTGCCAAGAATCTTACCGCGCTGTTTCACCTTACCTTTGACCTGTATCGTTCTGATCTGTTTCACTCGGGTATTAAAGTTTCGTTCAACAGCATTTTTGATTTCAACCCGATTGGCTCTTCGATCAACTTTAAAAGTAAGCTGGTTGTTTAATTCTTTTTGAAGGGTTGTTTTTTCTGTAACAACAGGTCCCCTGATGATATCATATTCTTTCATAATTAGCTTAACCTCCCTTCAATAGTCTTGATGGTTGATTCAACCAGCAGAAGGTTTTTAAACTTTAAAATATCATAAACATTCAGGCCCGCTGTTTTAATCACTTTTATATCGGGTATATTTCTTGATGACAACGCAAGATTTATATCTTCTGAATCTGATACAATGAGAAGATCCTGAAGATTGAGTGTCGCTAAAACCTCGGACAACACCTTCGTTTTAATCTCTTCAAGTTTAAAATCATCAATAACATAAAGTGTTTTATCCGTCAGCTTACAGCTTAGGGCCATTTTCAGCGCCAGACTGCGCACTTTTTTTGGCACCTTATAAGCAAAGGATCGCGGGGATGGACCAAAGATAACGCCTCCACCTTTTCTCAGGGGAGACTTCACACTACCGGCACGTGCATTTCCGGTTCCTTTTTGCCTGAATAGCTTTTTTGTACTACCCTTAACCATCGCCCTTGTTTTAGACGCAGCAGTCCCCTCTCGTTTTGCAGCGAGCTGGGATCTAACTACTTCATGAAGAACGCTTGTCTTTACGGGTATATTGAATATTTCATCAATAAGCTCTGCTTCAGACACTTTATTACCTGCACTGTTTAATACATCGACAGCAGCCATATTCTTCCTCTTAATTTTTGATCAGCTATGCATCACTGCGAATTGCTTGCAATACCCATAGCCGCTTTTGTTTTCTATGTACGGTTGTCTTTTTAGGACCGACTTACACCTTAATGTGTAATTTTATTTTTTTGTGTCAGTCTTATGCACTTCGATGATACCTGTTTTGCAGCCAGGCACGGGGCCTTTGACCAGCAACAGGTTTTCGTCATGCCGAATATCTACAATGGTAAGATTTTTCATGGTTTTTTTATCAACACCCATGTGCCCCGGCATTTTCTTACCCTTGATTACCTTTCCTGGCCAGGCACTATTACCGATGGAACCGGGGGCTCGATGATTTCTACAACCATGGGTTTCAGGTCCACGGCTAAATCCATGCCGCTTAATAGTTCCCTGGAAACCGCGTCCCTTTGAGATACCGGACACATTCACAATGTCACCCACGGAAAACATATCGATTCCAAGGGTCATGCCCGCTTCCATTTCTTCCACATTATCGGATCTGAATTCTCTAAGAACCTTGAATCCCTTATCTCCTGCTTTTTTCAAATGACCTGCGACAGGCTTGTTCAACTTTTCAATGGGTTTTTCATCATACCCAAGCTGAAGCGCTGTATACCCATCGGTTTCCATATTCTTAACCTGGGTAATCACACATGGTCCGACCTGTAACACCGTAACAGGAACGAGTTTTCCTTCTGCGGAAAACACATTGGTCATCCCGATTTTTCTTCCAAGAATTGCGCTCATAATTTGTTCCTGTTATTGAACTACAATTTAATTTCCACATCAACGCCCGGCGACAGATCCAATTTCATCAAGGCATCAACCGTCTGCTGGGTTGGCTCGAGGATATCCATCATCCGCTTGTGGGTTCTGATTTCAAACTGCTCCCGTGATTTTTTATTCACATGGGGAGACCGCAGTACCGTAAATTTATTGATTCTGGTTGGAAGGGGTACCGGCCCCACTATTTTGGCGCCGGTTTTCCTAGCCGTATCAACTATATCTACCGATGACTGATCAAGCAACTTATGATCATAGGCCTTAAGCCTGATCCGTATTTTAGTTTTCAACATTATAATAGCTCTCGCTTATTCAACTGTATTATTCAACTATATCACCGATAACGCCAGCACCAACAGTACGTCCACCCTCTCTAATCGCAAACCGGAGTCCTTTTTCCATTGCAATGGGGTTAATCAGCTCAACGTTAATATTTGCATTGTCCCCCGGCATGATCATTTCAACGCCTTCATCAAGGGTGAGAACACCTGTAATATCAGTTGTTCTAAAAAAGAACTGGGGTCTGTATCCACTAAAGAACGGCGTATGACGGCCACCCTCTTCTTTGCTCAGTGCATACATCTCTGCTTTAAATTTTGTATGGGGATTGATCGTTCCGGGCTTGGAAACAACCTGGCCCCTTTCAACCTGATCCCTCTTGGTACCACGAAGCAAGAGCCCGACATTGTCGCCTGCCTGGCCTTCATCCAGAAGTTTTCTGAACATCTCAACACCAGTACAAACTGTTTTTTGAGTGTCTCTGATACCGACAATTTCAACTTCTTCACCGGTCTTAACGATACCGCGATCAATCCTGCCCGTAACAACCGTACCACGACCGGAGATGCTGAATACATCTTCAATGGGCATCAGGAAAGGTTTTGCCGTATCTCTTTCAGGCTCGGGAACATAGGAATCCAAAACAGTGAGCAGCTCAAAAATCGGCTTTGCAT
>CAYWNB010000022.1:0-1844 GCA_964459195.1 uncultured Desulfobacula sp. | reverse complement strand
GGCTCGGGAACATAGGAATCCAAAACAGTGAGCAGCTCAAAAATCGGCTTTGCATCGTCGCTGTCAGGATCATCACTTTCCAGTGCTTTCAGAGCAGATCCTCTGATAATCGGCGTATCATCCCCGGGAAATTCATAGGTATCCAAGAGCTCCTGGAGCTCCATTTCTACCAGCTCAATGAGTTCTTCATCATCGACCATATCACATTTGTTCAAAAAGACAACGATTGAAGGAACCCCTACCTGGCGAGCAAGAAGGATATGCTCACGTGTCTGGGGCATGGGTCCATCATCGGCACTGACAACCAGAATTGCACCATCCATCTGGGCAGCACCGGTAATCATGTTTTTGATATAATCGGCATGCCCCGGGCAATCCACGTGGGCATAATGCCGGTTAGCCGTCTCATACTCAACATGAGCCGTTGCAATGGTAATACCGCGCTCTCTTTCTTCAGGTGCCTTGTCGATCTCATCAAACGGAACAAAGGTACCGCCACCCTTCAAGGCAGCATGTTTGGTGATTGCTGCAGTAAGCGTCGTCTTACCATGGTCAATATGGCCGATTGTCCCTATGTTCACATGCGGCTTGTTCCGCTCAAATTTTTCTTTAGCCATCTTCTTTACTCCTCCTGTGAATTGTTTTCAGGATATTTTAAAAAATATTTAGAACCTAAAATGGGCAAATGCCTTGTTAGCCTCTGCCATCTTGTGTGTATCCTCTCTCTTCTTGACTGCTCCGCCCCGCTTGTTGTATGCATCCAGCAACTCAGACGCCAGTTTATTTGCATACCCTTTTTCGGACCGTTTCCGGCTGAAGTTGATCAGCCAGCGAAATGCAAGAGCTGTCTGCCTGCTGGGCTTAATATCCGTAGGCACCTGATATGTGGACCCACCGATTCTTCTTGACTTCACCTCAACAGAAGGCCTGATATTATCAATTGCCTTTTTAAATATGTCCAGTGCCGGCTCACCGATCTTCTCCTGGGTCATTGACAACGCTTCAGTCACCACCCTGCGGGCTGCGTTTTTCTTTCCTTGCTTCATAACGCAGTTCACAAATCTCGCAGCAAGTTTTTCTTCCTGCGTGGCGTCCTTCGTTAGGTTTTCTATACTAATTTCTTTTTCTGCCATTTGTCATATCCACCAATATTATCTATTAAAACGTCCAATGCATACACGGCTATTTTGGCCGCTTGGCTCCATATTTGGAACGACCCTGTCTTCTGTCGTCAACGCCCAGAGTATCGAGTGCCCCCCTGACGATATGATAACGAACGCCGGGTAAATCCTTTACCCTGCCACCCCTTACCAGAACAACCGAATGCTCCTGCAGGTTATGACCCATGCCCGGAATATATGCAGCGACTTCCATACCGGTTGTCAAACGTACCCTTGCCACTTTTCTCAAAGCAGAGTTAGGTTTTTTCGGAGTTGACGTATACACTCTGGTACACACACCGCGTTTTTGAGGTCCACCCTTTAATGCAGGCGTGCTAACCTTTTTTTCTGCTTTTTTCCTACCTTTTCTAACCAACTGATTTATGGTCGGCATAACTTTCCCAACGCTCCTTATCAATGTAATACATCGTCATATACGACAAAATATTCAATTCTACTTTCACTCCACAAAAATGTCAAGGTTTTTTATTATCACCTTTAAACCTCTGCCACCTCACCAAACCCAACTTCAACGTTATGATACCCCTTAAACCCAGTACCGGCCGGGATAAGTCTCCCCATTACCACATTTTCCTTTAACCCCTTAAGACTGTCATACTTACCTTCAATGGAAGCAAGGGTCAGCACCTTGGTGGTTTCCTGGAAAGAAGCAGCAGACAAAAA
>CAYWNB010000021.1:26762-29422 GCA_964459195.1 uncultured Desulfobacula sp. | reverse complement strand
TTTCTTTCAGACTTTTCTTGCTTATATTTTTTTTTAAAATTAAATCCATGGATTTGCTGCCCACCGTCTATTGCTAATAGATCCCCGAAACTGGGGTACCACATTTGGGGCAGGCTCCCTTTTCTTTTAAATAATTTTCTATTGTATAGCCATGGCGTTTGACCACCAAGGTGCCGCAATTATGGCAATGGGTGTTTTCAGCAAGTCCCGGAACATTGCCGGTGTAGACATAATACAACCCGGCCTTTTGTCCGATTTCACAGGCCCTTTCCAGGTTGGAAACCTGGGTTACGCCAATATCTGTCATCTTATAACTGGGGTGGAACCTGGAAATGTGCCAGGGGGTGTCACAGCCAAGATCCTTGGCAATGAAGCGGGCCAACGCGGTCAGCTCCCCTGGATCATCGTTGAGCCCGGGAATCAAAAGCGTGGTGACCTCCACCAGTATTCCGGCCTTTTTCATGAGTTTCAGAGTTTTTTTCACCGGCTCAAGCCTTGCCTGACAATAGGTTTGATAAAATTTATCATCAAAGGCCTTGAGATCCACATTGGCCGCATCCAAAAAAGGGGCAACCAGGTGAATCAAATCGGCACTCATATACCCGTTGGTGACAAAGATATTGGATAACTTGTTTTCTCGGGCAAGCTTTGCCGTTTCATAGGCCAGTTCAAAAAAAACAGAGGGCTCGGTATAGGTATAGGCGATACTCTGACACCCGCTGGCCAAGGCCTGCTCCACAATGTCCCGAGGCTGGATCTGCCGGCCCTGGATCACGCCTTTTCTGCCTGCCGGGATCTGGGCGATATCAGAATTTTGGCAGAACCGACATTTAAAGTTACAGCCCATTGTGGCAATTGAATAGGCGGTGGACCCGGGTTTAAAATGAAACATCGGTTTTTTTTCAATGGGGTCGCAGCTTGTGGCGATCACCCGGTCAAAAACCAGTGAAACAAGGGTGCCGTTCTGGTTTTCCCGGACATTGCAAATCCCTTTTGCCCCTGGTTTGATCTTGCAGAAATGATGACAAATTCTGCATTGGACCCAATTTTCCCCCAATTTATCATATAAAAGGGCTTCCATTCTTCTTTATTCCTTGTTCCTTATTTCCGTAACCAGCCCCGGTGCGGGTTTATATATCTTTCTTTTCCGGATTTTAAGCGCCAGGGGCCGGGTCCGAAATTTAGGGACCGGTTTAATCTGCATGCCGATCAAAGAGCCGCAAAAAGATTTTTGCACCAGAGCTAAGTTTTCAACATAGGAGGCCCAGGGGCCTGATACAAATGGGAACTGGGGGGTTGTCCGCCATTTTACCGGCACATTTCCCAGGATGGCAAAGAGAATCTGCCGAAGCTCCCATATACTGAAAAAATGGGCATTGGTATAAATATTTGCGAAAAAAAAACTTTTAAACCTGCGGAACATGTTCTGGGGAGCATACCGATTCAACACCCCTATCACCACCCGGTCCCTGGCCACCCGGCAGGCCTCTTCAATGGCCTTGGCCGGTCTGTCGGTAAATTCCAGACTGGTAAACAGCAGAGCGGCATCAAAGGAATTATCGTCAAAGGGAAGATCTTCTGCCATGCCCCGGTGGAGGTCCACCTTTTCCCCTAAGCGCTTGTGGGCCAGGTCCAGCATGTAGGGAGACGGATCAATTCCGGTCAGACTCAAGCCTTTTTCCAGAAGAGGTGCCAGGCTGATGCCGGTACCACAGCCGATATCTAAGATCCGCTGTCCTTTTTCAGGGGATAAGAGGTCCAACATCAATTTGATTTCAAGGTCCAGACAATGACGGTTCTTCCCCTTGTCAATCCAGGCATCGTAATTCCCTGCATCCTTGAAATCAAATACATACCCCATTTCTAAGCAATGACCTCCTGCACTTTTTTCATCATCTCCCCAACCGCCTTCACCGCCGTGGACTCATCGGGAAGGTCCAGCAGGGAGCGCTGGGTCATATCAAACTCCAGCAGATTTTCATCATCGGGGAGAATACACAAAATCGGCACCCCGATCCGCTCCACCTCATCCAAAAATGCCTGGCTCAATTCTTTTGGGGCCCGGTTGACAATCAACCCCTTGTGTTTGATATCCAGCTTGAGATCACCCAGCATATCATTGATCCGTCCCACAGCCCGAAGCCCTCGCAAGGCATAGTCCGTGACCATGAGAAGCATATCCACACGGCCGCTGGTTCTGCGGCTCAGGTGCTCCATCCCGGCCTCATTGTCCACCAGAAGATATTTATAATTTTTTTCCAGTTCCTCTGCAAACCGGTTTAAAATATTGTTGACCATGCAATAGCATCCCTGGCCTTCCTGACGTCCCATGACCAGAAGATCAAATTCCGGTTGTTCAATGAGCACCTGATTCATCAGCATTTCAAGGTAAAGGATCTTGTCCATGCCCGAAGGGACACCCTGGGGGTCTTTCATAAAATTCTCCCGGACATCCCCCACTGTTCTTTTTTCTATATCAAGTCCCAGGGTTTCCCCCAGGTTGCTGTTGGGATCTGCATCAATTGCAAGAATGGGATCCTTTTTCTGTTTTGCGAAATATCTCGTAACCAGTGCAGAAACGGTTGTTTTTCCCACACCACCCTTGCCAGCCATAGCAATCACTCTACTCATATCCACTCCAAAGTTCGGGTTATTTTCAT
>CAYWNB010000021.1:23446-26662 GCA_964459195.1 uncultured Desulfobacula sp. | reverse complement strand
ATATGCCATCACCCTGGTCCTTTGCCCAAAGAATATTGACGAATTCCCGACCAGGGTGTAATAACCATGCTGCGGTTTTTAATATTTTATCTGCCGGAAAAAAATCCGGTATTTTTTTTAAGAACACCATGAAAATATAGGAGTACCCATAATGTTGACTATTCTTATTACCTATTGCGGTGTAGGGGCCATTGCAGGTGTGCTGGCAGGGCTTCTTGGCATCGGCGGCGGCCTTGTCATTGTTCCCATGCTGATCTATATCATGGGCACCCAGGGAGTATCCACAGAAATACTCATGCATGTTGCCCTTGGCACCTCCATGGCCAGCATCATGTTTACATCAATATCCAGTTTCATGGCCCACCACAAAAGGGGGGCTGTCCGGTGGGAAGTGGTCCGCCGCATTGTCATCGGCATATTTACCGGTACCTTTATAGGATCTTGTTTTGCAGCGGCCATGTCCACTGGTTTTTTAAAGGGATTTTTCTGTATTTTTCTCTATGTGGTGGCCACCCAGATGATCATGAACAAAAAACCAAAGGCATCCAGGGATTTGCCGGGAACCCTTGGCATGTTTGCCACGGGAAATATCATCGGCGGGGTCTCAAGTCTTGTGGGCATCGGCGGGGGCACCCTGTCTGTTCCCTTCATGGTCTGGTGCAATATACCCGTCCACCACGCCATTGGAACCTCCGCCGCCATTGGCCTGCCCATTGCCGTGGCCGGAACCATCGGCTATATTTTCAATGGCTGGGGGCTTGCGTCCCTGCCGGCCTATTCCATTGGGTATATCAACCTGCCCGCTCTTGTCGGGATTGCCTCCATAAGTGTTCTGACAGCACCCTTAGGCGTTCGACTGGCCCACAGCCTGCCGGTTGACAAGCTCAAGCGGATTTTTGCTGTTCTGCTTTACGGGGTCGGCACAAAAATGTTTATAGGGCTAATCTGATTTCATCCGATTGACAGGAGAACTGAGAGCCGCAGCCGGTCATGGTCAGGTCATGGTGACGAACTCCCCCGCATATAAACGGCTTCCACGGATCTGCCGATTTCCCTGCCCGGGGGAGGCCCGGACAGGAAAAGAATGGAGTGAGGATGGCTTAGAGAATCAGCAGCCGCAACCGCAGCTCCCCTTTGAATCAGATCCGCAATCCCCCTTTGAATCAGACCCGCACCCTTCGCCATGGGAACCGCAACCGCAGCTGTGCTCTGCCGGTGCCGGGGGAGTCAATCCGGTTTCGCTGATGGTAATATCAAATATCAGTGTTTTTCCGGCAAGGAAATGGTTGATATCCATTTTAACGGACTCTTCTCCGATCTCTGCTACCACGGCCGGAACCGGACGACCGTTGGGGTCCTGGAGTTCCAGTTGCAGCCCCTCAATCAGGGGAACTTCTTCTGGAAAATGCATTCGGGGGACATCCACAAAGGCTTCTTCATTTCGCAGCCCATAGCCCTCTTCCGGCAAAATGGTGACGGTTTTGGATTCCCCTTTTTTCATTCCAATAACGGCGGTATCAAATCCTTTTATCAGCATCCCCTTCCCAACGGTAAATGTCAGGGGCGCCTTACCCTCTGATGTATCAAACACGTTTCCATCTTCGTGTTTACCGGTATAGTCTACGGCAATGGTATCCCCTAATTGTATCGTTTCAGTCATGATTTTTTTCCTTCCAGGACCGGCTCTGGCCGTACCCTGATTCAACCGGCCCCTGCCTTCTGGCAATGGGAAACCGGTAATTTAAAAATAATACCCATTAAAGGGATATGACAAACAAATTAGAGGGTAAGGTAATCCCCAAATAATAATTGTCCAATAGTTTCATTGTTTTTCTTTATGGGATTTCAAATTCTGCTGACCCTATGTGGGTATATCCCCGGAATTATCCATGCCATATGGGTGATTGCAAAAAAAAAATAACACAGGACAAGATGTCCTTATAATTTAAATGCCCCCAACGCCTTATTCTGCCATAAATGGATATTGATGATCAACCGGCGGCACAAAAGTTTCCTTGATGGTCCGGGGTGAGGTCCAGCGCAGCAGGTTGAGTTGGCTGCCGGCCTTGTCATTGGTGCCACTTTTACGCCCCCCTCCAAAGGGTTGCTGGCCCACAACAGCTCCGGTGGGCTTGTCATTAATATAAAAATTACCGGCAGAATGGGTCAGGCGGTGTGTCATGTGGGCGATGGCCTGTCGGTCCTGGGCAAAAACAGCCCCGGTCAATGCATAGGCCGAGGTTGTATCCAGGATGGTAAGAGCCTGGTCCAGGGCCTTGTCATCATATACATAAACCGTCAAAACCGGCCCGAAAATTTCCTCTACCATGGATTCATAATAGGGATCCTGGGCCAGAATCACCGTGGGCTCTATAAAATATCCCCGGGACTTGTCCCGATCTCCCCCGGCAATGATATCTGCCTTATCCGATGCCTCTGCCCGGCGGATAAACCCGTCAATGGTATCAAAGGCTTTTTCGTCAATGACCGCATTTAAAAAAGGGGTATAGGACAAAACACTGCCGGTTTTGATCTTTGAAACCTGGGCGGTCAATTTTTCCTGGAAAACATCCCATTTTGATTGGGGCACATAGAGCCTGGAACAGGCCGAACATTTCTGACCCTGGTATTCAAAGGCCCCCCGGATGGCAGCCGTCACCACAGTATCCACGTCTGCCGACGGGTGCATGAAAATAAAATCCTTGCCCCCGGTCTCCCCCACCATGCGAGGATAGGATTTATACCGGGCGATATTCTCTCCGGCTTTCTGCCACAGGGTCTGGAACACACGGGTAGAACCGGTAAAATGTATACCGGCAAGATCTTTGTGGTCCAGTACAATCTTGCCGGTGGTGGATCCGCTGCCCGGGATAAAATTAATCACCCCGTCGGGCAATCCTGCTTCCTTGAAAATCTCCATGAGATAAAATCCTGAAAGGACCGCGGTGGACGCTGGTTTCCACACGATGGTATTTCCCATCATGGCGGGTGCGGTGCACAGATTCCCGGCAATGGCCGTAAAATTAAAGGGAGTCAGGGCAAAAACAAATCCTTCCAACGGCCGATATTCCGTCTTGTTCCAGATGCCTCGATCAGAGACAGGCTGGTTGCCATAAATCTCTTCCATAAAATGTACATTGAACCTTAAAAAATCAACCAGCTCACAGGTGGCGTCGATTTCAGCCTGGAAGGCATTCTTGGACTGATTGAGCATGG
>CAYWNB010000021.1:14131-23346 GCA_964459195.1 uncultured Desulfobacula sp. | reverse complement strand
CATGGGGGCAGCGGGCAACCCCTGTGTCTCGCGTATGAATCTTTTGACCGTTGATAATCAAGGGAATTTCCAGGGTCAGGTCCATCTGCCGGGCCAGCTCTTGGTTCAGAAGTTCTCTTTCAGGGCTTCCCGGTAAAAAGGTTTTAATAGGTTCGTTATAGGCTGGTGGTAATTTAAAGATGCTGTTGTTCATTGCTTTTCTCCATTGCTTTTTTCCATTGTCTAGCTGATGTCAAATTCTATGCCCTGGGCCAGGGGAAGGTCACGGCCCCAGTTAATGGTATTGGTCTGGCGTCTCATATAAACTCTCCAGGCATCAGACCCGGATTCCCGACCCCCGCCGGTCTCTTTTTCGCCGCCAAAGGCACCGCCGATCTCAGCGCCCGAAGTTCCGATATTGACATTGGCAATGCCGCAATCTGATCCTTTGTGGGATAAAAACTGCTCCTGGGTGTACATCGACCCAGTAAAAATGGCGCTGGAAAGCCCCTGGGGTACCTGATTATGCAATTCAATGGCCTGGTCCAGGCTATCGTAGTCAATGATATAAAGAATGGGGGCAAAGGTCTCCTGCTGGACAATGGGATAATGATTTTTAACAGCCACTATGGCCGGGGTTACATAGAAGCCGCCTTCAAGACCTTGAATGGTCGCTCGACCGCCGCCGTATAGAATCTGCCCCCCCTGTTCCCGGGCAACCGTAAGTGCCTGATCCATTTGGGCCACAGCCTTGGCATCAATGAGGGGTCCCATCAGGGTATTATCATCCATGGGGTTACCGATTCGGACCTGTTTATAGGCATCAATGAGCCGGGTGAGAAATGTCTTGCGCACAGAGGACTGGACAATGATTCTCCGGGTGGAAGTACATCGCTGACCGGCAGTGCCCACGGCCCCGAAAAGTGTTGCCCGGATGGCCATGTCCATGTCGGCATCTTCGGTGACAATAATGGCATTGTTGCCCCCCAATTCCAGCAGAGTGCGGCCCAGCCGCTCTCCCACAATGGCCCCCACCCGTTTGCCCATGGCGGTACTGCCCGTTGCTGAAACCAAAGGGATTCTGGGATCATTGAGCATGGGTATTCCCACATCCTTTCTAGTGCCAATGATAAGGTTAAACACCCCATCCGCCCCGAATTTATCCACCACCGGTGCAATAATATTCTGGATGGCAATGGCGGTCAAGGGAGTTTTTGAACTGGGTTTAAACAGGCAGACATCCCCGCATACCGCTGCCACCAAAGCATTCCATGCCCAGACAGCACAGGGAAAATTAAATGCGGTGATAATTCCGACCACCCCCAGGGGGTGCCATTGTTCATACATCCTGTGCAGGGGCCGCTCACTGTGCATGGTCAACCCATAGAGCTGCCGGCTCAACCCCACGGCAAAATCTGCAATATCAATCATCTCCTGAACCTCGCCCAGTCCTTCTGCCTTAATTTTTCCGTTTTCAAGGGCGATCAGGGTACCCAGGGCCTCTTTTTTCTCCCGGAGTTGATTCCCGATTTCCCGAACCATCTCCCCCCTTTTAGGTGCCGGCATCATCTTAAAAGACTCGAATGCCCCAGTGGCCTTTGCCATGAGGGTGTGATAGGCCCCGGCATCTGCCAGGGTAACCCTTGCAATGGGCTGACCATCTATGGGAGAATAACTGACAAGCTCCTGCCCTTTGGTCGTAAGCCATCCACTGGTACTGCCAGTTGTGGCACCCGGATTCACCGCCTCTATCCCCAGTGTTTGTAGAATCTCATTTATTTTTTTATCGTCCATGGAGTTCCTCCTGATTCAGTAAGGTCATTATTAAAAAACAGCGTATCCTTGTAATATAAGCCCTGGGGATATAAAGTAAAATTCATAATATTTCTAATTATCATGAATTCTATTCATACATAAGGATCCCATGGACCTCTACCACCTGAAAACTTTTTTCTTCCTGGCAAAGGTGAAAAGTTTTACCAAAGCCGCCAGCCTCTTGTTTGTCACCCAGTCGGCGGTCAGTCATGCCATCAAAAAACTGGAGACGTCTGTTGACACCCCTCTCCTCCAAAGAAAAGGGAAAACCATTGTGCTGACCGATGCCGGTCTTACCCTGTTTGCCTCCTGTGAAAAAATTTTCTATGAAATTGAACGGGCAGACCAGGATATCGCCAGATTCAAACGGGAAACCAAGGTCCGTATCCGCATCGGAAGCCCGGTGGAATTCGGTACCAGCATCCTGATCAAGCATATAAAAGCCTTTCTGGATGCCCACCCGGACATCCGCCTGGACTTTTTGTTTTCCCATCATCTTGAAACGCCCCTGGTTGAGGATGAAGTGGACCTGATCATTGACTGCAAGGAGCATCTCCTACCAAACCTTGCAAAAATTTATCTTTTTCAGGAACAATACATCACCATTGCTGCCCCCTCCTTTGTAAGCGAGCACGCAATAAGGTCGGTGGAAGACCTTGAACGAATCAACATCCTGTCCAGTGACAAGCACCTGAAATGGTGGCAAAATTTTATCACGGCCATCCCTGAAGAAAAGCGGTGTTGTCTAAAAAATGTGATCCAGATCAACCATATCCGAGGCATTATCAATGGTGCTGTTTCAGGCCTGGGTATTGGATTTGTCCCCAAATACACGGTCCTAAGAGAGCTTGCAGAAAACGTATTAATCGATCCTTTCCCCCATATCAAGCCCGGTGCAGACCACTTTAATATTTTTATCAAACAAGATAAGCTGACATTCCAAAGGAACAAAGCCCTAGTGGACTATCTGAGCCTGCTCAAACCCGCGGAATTTGGTGTTGATTAAGCCGGGAATAAATGGCAGGATAAATGAATATTTAACCATAAGAAGGTCAAACAAAACATGTGGAAACTGACAGATCTTAATGAAGGGGGAAACGGCCCTGAAAGCCTGTTCAAAAAATTTGAACACTACGTTATGGAAAAAAATCTCAATTTTATTGTTGCCAGGGGAAAATGCATCAACCAAAGGCCAAAAGATCTGGAAAAAGATAAAATAAACGCATATCTTGGAGAATTTGCTGACTGCGATTTTTCCATGATTGCCCTGTTTAACGACACGCCCAAGTCCCCTTTTATTGCAGCAGATATGGATATTAACAGAGGACTTGCCAGGGTCCGATACCTTATTGATTTTAATCAAGAGGCAACAACGGGTAAGGCAAGCCCTTTTTACAGTAAAGTTTTGGGAGCATTTGCCACCCATTTTTTTGCAGTTCACCCTAAAATTGAACAGCTCTGGTTCCCCTTCACCATTGAGAACATGGTGGGCAGTAAAATGAGCGTTCAATCCATAGATGCAGGAACTGCCATTTTAAGGTGACACAATTCCCCTGAAAAAAATGGCAGCAGCCTGTTCCCACTTAAAAGGCAACCCTATCCCCGAGTGCCGGGATAAAGGTGTCATAGCCTAACGCCTGCAGGCGTTGTTCAAAGGCCTTACTCTGATCGGCCTCACCGTGGACGATGCCAATTTTTTTGATATTCAAGTTAGACCCGGTGATGATCCGCTCCAGCTCATGCTTATCCCCATGGGCGGAGAACCCCCCTATCTTTGCCACCTGGGCCTTTAAGGGATAGGCCTTCCCCAATATTTTTACTTCTGGATGCTCCTGGGAAGCGCCTTCCCCGTTGGCAAGGGCCATGCCCATTTCTTCAATGCGCCGGCCCAGGGTATGCTGGGCCATATATCCCACCAGCAAAATGGTATTTTTAGGATTATGAATTTTATACCGCAAATGGTGAAGAATCCGCCCGGCCTCACACATGCCAGATGCGGAAATTACCACATGGGGGGTATCGTCCTGGGTCAGTTTCATGGATTCTTCCACACTTGCCACAAATTTAATCTTATCAAAGTAAAAGGGATTCAACCCCTTTTCCAGAAATGTTTTATGGGTTTCCTTGTCATAGCTTTCCGGATGTTCCCCAAAAACAGTGGTAAGATTGGACGCCAGGGGACTGTCCACATAGATGGGTTGTTTTGGGACCTGGCCGGATTCATACAACTCATGGAGCATATAAATAATTTCCTGGGTACGCCCAAAGGCAAAGGAAGGGATAATAACGGACCCGCCTCTTTTAAAGGTTTCGAGGAGCACCTTTTTCAAAGAGTCGCCCAGGTCGTCAACCGGGTCATGTTCCCGGTCCCCATAGGTACTTTCCGTAATCAGCAGATCTATCTCCCGGTCTTCTTCGTCAAAATCAAGTGTGGGATCCTTGAGAATGGGTTTGCCAAACCGCCCCACATCCCCGGTATAAAGGATCCGACAGGTTCTGTCCGCCTGTTTCACCGTGACCAGGGAAAAGGCAGACCCCAGTATATGACCGGCCACATAAAATTTTACCGTGGTGTCCTTTCCAATGGTCACAGGCGTCCCAAAGGGATATCCGTCTATATAGGCCAAGGACTGCCGGGCCTGCTCCATGGTATAAAGCGGAAAAAACCTTTCAAGGCCATTATCTTTCTGGAGTTTAGCAATGGCCATTGTATCCAGTTCATAGGGACTTTTTTTCAAAAGTTTTTTAATGCTGTTTTTTTCTTTATTGCTCATGTTCTGCTTTCGCTTATTCTGTTCCTGGCTGTACAGAAAAGAGCGCAAAGATTTATAGTTCAGGTACTGGGCGTCTGATTCCTGGATATGACCGCTGTCCATGAGCATATACGCCAGGGCATCCTTTGTGGCCCGGGTGGTGATAATTCTGCCGGAAAAACCCTCTTCTGTCAGCATGGGGATCCGGCCGGAATGATCAATGTGAGCATGGGACAACACCATGTTGGTAATCTTTGACCGGTCCAGGGTAAAGGTCTTATTTTTTTCGGCACTTTCCTTTCTTCTACCCTGGAACATACCGCAATCAAAGAGAATTTGATCATTTCCCGTGTCCAAAAGATGCATGGATCCGGTTACCTCGCCAGCTGCGCCAAAAAATTTAAACTCCATAAATCACCTCGTTTTCATTTCAATATCAATTAAATACCTTCTTCAACAACTCAGTGGTCCGCTTGATGGGATCCTGACGGATGGCTTTTTCTTCCAGGGCCATATAGTGAAAAATACCGTCCATGCCCCTGTCAACCACATGGCCGGTCAGGTTGGCTTTCACATCCGGCACAAAGGGAAGGGTTTTGTACTGGCCCATCATGGTATCATAGGTCTGGACAGCCCCCACCTCGGACAAGCTCTTGTCTATGACAGGTTTCATCACACTAGCCAGACCCGGGGACATTTTTTCCTTGAAATACTGAGTAGCGGCGTCATCCGCCCCTTTATAGATGGCCTGCACATCCTCAAAGGTCATGGCGGAGATGGCGTCCTGGAACAATTTTTTTGCCTGGGGAACGGCGGCTTCGGCCGCCCGATTCAATTTGAGTTCCAGGTCATCGGTCAATGAGGAATACCCCACCTTATCCAATGCCGTTTTTACCATGGAAAGATTTTCCGGCAGGGGAATGTGAATAGTGTTATCCGTGTTAAATCCATCAGTTGCGCTCAATTGCTGAACTACATTTTCAGACCCCACACGAAGGGCTTCCTTTAGACCCGCTGCTATCTCATCCACGGACAGGCCTGCCCCGGAAACAGCATCTGTGGCTACATCCCCAGCATTTTCCCCTGTCAAACCAAAAGATTTAAGGCTATCAGTCCCCTTTTCAAACCATGAATTCCCGGCATGAACCGGCACAACCAACAAAAAAAAGGCGCCGAGCATCAACCAGATACCGATATATTTTTTTATCATTTTCTTTTTTCTCCTCGTGCTGACATAAACTGCAAATTCAACCCTTCCCTTAATTTTTTAAATTTGGCATAAACCCCTTGAGCATTCCCTTGGCCTTATCTTCAACAGATTCTCCCCCTGAACCTTCTGCCCCTTTTGTATTGAGCATCTGTTTGATACCCTCTGCATCCGGTATCTTACCGCCAACCATGGCCTTTAAATCAGGCCGGATCTTGGGGGAATCAAAGGAACCGGTTACCAACAGGGGAACCATCAGGCCGGATCGGTCCTGGGTATCTCCCTGGCCTTTTAAGGTGGCCACAACCTTTGGCTCCACCCGGAAGTCAAGCGCCTCTGTCACCAGGTTGGCGTCTCCCATGACCGAAAGCCGGATAAGCGGAGAGATGAGATTAGCACCCGGGATATTGACAATTCCCTGGGCAGCAGAAAAAGGAATCTTCAATTCAGCAAAGTCTGTCCGGGGCTTTTCTGCCGTTTTCTCCCCCATGCCCAGTCCCGCAGTTGCATTCCGGATTGTATTGGCAATGTCGATTCCCACAATGGCACCGTCGACAAATGTCAATTCTCCCTTACCGGCAAGACTCTTTTTGACCATGTCCGGGCTCTCTCCGGTCATGCTTAGGGTCATGTTCGCCGAAAGGACACCTTCAATAATTTCTTTTTCAAGGGCATCCTTGAGCAGGGGACCTGCCTGTATTCCTTTGGAATCCAGGGTAATCTGAGTTTTCGGATTTGACCTGCTAACATCCAGGCGAACTTTGGATGCAACACTTCCCTGGTAAAGGTTCAAGCTTAGGGGATCCAGGTCAATGACCCCGTTTTTAGCGGTTATATGGGCCATAAAATCCTGGATTTTAACATTTGCGGCCTTTAGGCTGCCCACCTTTATCTTACCGTCCAGCACAAGTTTTCTCAGGGGGCCATAATCTGTTTTCTTCTGTTGACCTATTCTTTTCTGTTGATCTGTTTTTTTAACAGCACTCTTCTGTTCGGTTCCTTGTTGGCTGGCCCCCTCTTGCTTTGGCGGCAGGTACCGGTCCAGATCAATACTATCCAGAACCATATCAAACCGGATATCGGGTTTGTCAAAGGCCTTGGCACCTGCTAGAAAGGTGAGCTTTGAATCATCCAGACCCAGGAACCCATTGGAAAGGGAGATGGCCTTGGCATTGCCTTCAATTCTTACCTTCAAAGATACGCGATCCAAGGCTTTGGGATCAGCCGTCTTCACGGGAAAAGGCTGACCCAATACGGCCAAAAGCTTTCTGGGTGAAAAAGGCTCAATATCCAGGTCCATGGCAATTTGGGAAGAGCCTGTGGGGTTGACGATCTTTCCCTTGAGGTGGATACTCAATTCTTCCAGGGCCTTGAGGGTCATATCAAGATTCAGATCTTCTTTGCCCGGTTCCTTGCCCACAGGCCCGGCCAATCCTTCCAGGGAAATTGGTTTTCCGTCCAATTTAGCGGACAGCTTCACCCCAATGGGCTTATCAAGGCTGATATCAATCAGGTCCAGGTTAAAATCAGATATTTCTTTTTTCACCCCCGTGGTCTGGTCCACATACGAGACAAGCCCGTTTACAATGGAAAACTTCCCCACAAAAAAGGACTCAATGGGCAATTTCCCGTCACTTGTTCCAACGGCCTCATCCTGTTTTTCAGAGACTTTTTTTTCTGGGGTTTTCTTTTCACCTGATGTCGCGCCAGGTCCGATATTTTCCCAATTGGCCTTTCCGTCCTTGGCTTTTTCCAGAAAAAACCGGGGCGTTTCCACCACAAAGGTGGACACCTCTATCCGGCGGGAAAGCAGGGGCATGACCCGCAGACGGGCTTCAAACCGTTTCACCGCAATCATATCCTGATTTTCAAACCCCTTTGGACTGCCAAGGCGAATATCGGACAAGCTTACCCCCACCCAGGGAAAGACAGATAATTGGATATCATCGCCCATGGAAAAGGAACGACCGGTCTGTTCGGTGACTAATTCTTCTATCATGGGTTTATACTGTTGAACGTCCACAAACCTTGGAATCAGAACAACGGCCCCCACAATCAGCACCAGACAAAGTCCCCCACCCATCAAAACCCACTTCATAAACCTTTTCATAGAGGCTCTCCAAATAAAAAATTATTAAAAAAACAGAGTTTACAGCACAATATCAGGCCAGAATAGCCAAAGCGGCATCGTAATCAGGCTCATGGGTAATATCGTCCACCAACTGGGCGTAAAGAATGTTACCGGTTTCACCCACCACGATAACAGCCCGGGCGGTGAGCCCTTTCAAGGGACCGTCTGCGATCAATACCCCGTAATCCACAGCAAACGTTTGATTTCGAAACAAAGAAGCCGTTATGAGATTTTCAATGCCTTCGGCACCGCAAAACCGCTTATGGGCAAAGGGAAGATCCGCAGACAAGCACATCACCTGGGTATTTTCAAGGGCAGCAGCACGTTCATTGAACTTTCGAACCGATGTGGCACATACGTCGGTATCAATGCTGGGAAAAATGTTAAGAACCATTTTTTTCCCCTTAAAGGATTCACTGGAAATTTCTGACAAATCCTGCTGAACCGCTATAAAATTTTTAGCAACGGCATCTTTGATGGGAAAATTGCCGGTTAGGGTAACCGGGTTACCTGCAAGTTGAGTAGTGGCCATGGAATATCTCCTTATAAATTAAAAACTGATAACTTTTTTTCATGAAACTGTCCTGAGCTTTCATGGTTTATGTAGGGCTGAAACCCTTTTATTTTTTGTTCGACCCTCTATTTTATAAGAGTAATGACTTTATCCACTTTTTCAAGATGGGTTCTAAAAGATAGTACAAAATCCAATACCGGGAACCACGACAACCACCCTATGTAACCGCTATTTCGGCACAAGCCATGGCAGCCCGGAGATAGGCTTGGTTCAGCCTCCATTTTGTCATTGGGTTTCTCTTTTATGGTTGAGCCAATCAATGATGTCATCTGGCTCAGATGCATTTAAACCATCGGAATAATCATCCACATAATTTTCCTCAAAGGGTTCCGCAGGTTCTGGTATCTGCGACCCGGCATCTTTCCTGAGCCGGGTCCTTCAGCGGGCGCGAATTTAAATCGGAAAATCAAAATATTCTAATGATTTATCAGATTTGGTAACAATGTCAAGAAACAAATCCTGAAATTATCGTCCCGGCTTTTGTGTCTAAAAATTACAAGGCCTGGGAAATGACATTCCGGTGGATTAACAGATCAATATCTGTTACAAGATATCCGTTACAAGGATACTTCCCAAGGCAAAATAAATCTTATTTTGCCTTAAAGGCTGCCTGGAATGCCCCCGAGAGGGAAGGATTCATTGACTTTATTTTCAAGTTTCACTAAATATAATAATAAAATTTCATTCCATATAATGGAGATCCCATGAAAAAAAAACCTGGAACTGGGCTTTGTCTTCTATCCATCTTTATTACGG
>CAYWNB010000021.1:7464-14031 GCA_964459195.1 uncultured Desulfobacula sp. | reverse complement strand
CCCATGAAAAAAAAACCTGGAACTGGGCTTTGTCTTCTATCCATCTTTATTACGGCATTATTGTTATCCCTGTTCGGGCATCTCCCTTCGGCCATGGCCGGTGCCAATGTCTTGGAACCCAAGGTTTTTTCCTGGGCAGATATTTTCATCGGTCTTGCCGGGGGCCTTGCTTTTTTTCTATACGGCATGGAAAAAATGAGCAATGGGATGAAAAATACGGCCGGCAATAAAATGCGCTCCATCCTTGCCTCCCTGACCAAAAACAGAATCATTGCCCTTATTGTGGGCGCCTTTGTGACCATGGTGGTTCAGTCCTCCAGCGCCACAACGGTGATGCTGGTAAGCTTTGTCCAGGCAGGACTTTTAAATCTGGTCCAGTCCATGGGGGTGATCCTGGGTGCTGACATCGGCACCACCATCACCGCCCAGATGATTGCCTTTAAACTCACGGATTATGCCCTTCTCATGGTGGCCATTGGGTTTTGTCTCAAACTTGCGGGCAAAACCGAAAGGTCAAAGTCTGTGGGAGATATTGTTCTGGGATTCGGCATCCTGTTTTTTGGCATGAAACTCATGAGCGATGCCATGAATCCTTTGCGCAGCTTTCCCGCCTTTATCGATCTGATGAAAGATCTGGAAAATCCCTTGATGGGGATTTTGTTCGGGGCTGCCTTTACCGCCGTTGTCCAGAGCAGCAGCGCCACCACGGGAGTCCTGATTGTTCTGGCCCAGCAGGGGCTGATTTCCCTTGAAGGCGGTATCCCTGTTATTTTCGGTGCCAACATCGGCACTTGTGTCACCGCAGCCCTTGCTGGCATCGGGGCCTCCAGGGAGGCCAAACGGGTTGCCATTGCCCACATCATGTTTAAAATTGCCGGGGTGGGTCTGTTTATTTTCTGGATTCCCCAGTTTGCTGATCTCATCCGTTCCTTGGCTGGCAAATTTGGGTCGGGCACAGCAAGACAACTGGCCAATGCCCATACCCTGTTCAATGTAAGCCTGGGGCTTTTTTTCCTGCCTTTTATCCCTATTTTCTCTAAAATTATTTATTTTATCTATCCTGAAAAGGAAACACCCAAATCCCAGGAAATCACTACCTGGTATATTGAAAATGCTGTGCTGGAAACCCCTTCCCTTGCCATTGACCTGGCCCGGGCTGAGATGTCCCGCATGGCCAAATTACTGGGCCGGATGCTCAATGCCATCATCATCCCTTTTCTTTCCGATGAAGCCCATATGTCAAACAAGGGCAAACCAGATGAAGAGGCACAACTTTTACTCAAAGAAATTCCTAAAATAGATGCCATACACAAAGACCTCACCCTACGCCAGGGCCTGGATTTACGGGAAGAAAAAATAGATTTCCTCGAAAAAGAATTAAGCGCATATCTCACCCATATTGCCCGGGGGACAATTACCGAAGAACAGGCAAAAGAGGTTTTTGGAATGGTTTCCATTGTGAAGGACATGGAAACCATGGGGGATATTATTCATCGGAACATGATCCCCCTGATTGCCAAGAAGAAAAGACTGCGCTATGATTTCTCCCTTGAAGGAAAAGAGGAACTTCTCATTTACCATGGCAAGGTCTCAAAACAAATCAGATACCTGGAAGCGGCCTTCAAGGAAACAGATGCCCAGCTGGCCCATAAAATCATGAGAAAAGAGCGGAAATATCTGGACCTGGAATCACGCTACCGGGCAAGGCATCTGAAACGAATTATTCTGAAAAATGAAGAATCCATAGCGACCACCGAGGTTCATCTGGAACTTATGGATCTGATGAAACAAATTGTGCTGTATTCTGCCAATATCGCCCAGACCTATATTGGAACCACCCCTGAAACCGGAGAGGATCACCTGGAAATAAAGAAAGAGGACGACGAAACCCTGGCAACATAGAATCTATTGGCCTGTTCATTTGTATCGAGTGGGAGGAATAAAAAATTCTTCCCACTTTTTTTCTTTGCTTTTACTCCCCCTGCTTCATGGAAAGGGAAATCCGTTTGCGTTTGACATCCACTTCCAGCACCCGCACCCGCACCTGCTGCCGGACCGAAACAATCTCGTTGGAATCCTTGACATACCGATCGGCCAGCTGGCTTAGATGAACCAGGCCGTCCTGGTGAACCCCGATGTCCACAAAGGCCCCAAAAGCCGTCACATTGGTAACGATTCCCGGCACCCGCATGCCCGGAACAAGGTCGGTAATCTTGTGGATGGTCTCATCAAAGGAAAAGGACTGAAATGACTGCCGGGGGTCCCTTCCCGGGGCTGCCAGCTCTTTAACAATATCGGTGAGGGTGGGAAGCCCCACCATCGGGGTGACATGGACGCTCAGGTCTATGGTTTCCACCCGCTGGGCATTGTGCAGCAGTTGCTCAATCTTGCACCCCGCGACCTTTGCCATTCCCGCCACAATCCCATAGGATTCCGGATGGATCCCGCTGTTGTCCAGGGGATTTTCCCCGTTTTGAATCCTCAGGAACCCGGCGGCCTGTTCAAAGGCCTTGGGTCCTAGCCGGGGCACCTTCAAAAATTGCTTCCGTGTGGTAAAGGCCCCGTGTTCATTTCGATAGACCACCATGTTGGCGGCAATGGTTGAATTCAGGCCGGAAACCTGGGCCAATAGTTCTTTGCTGGCGGTATTGGCTTCCACCCCCACCTGGTTGACACAGCTTTTGACCACATCATCCAGGCCCTTTCTCAACAGCGTCTGGTCCACATCATGCTGGTACTGGCCCACCCCAATGGATTTGGGATCTATTTTCACAAGCTCCGCCAAAGGGTCCATGAGGCGCCTGCCAATGGAGACAGATCCCCGGACCGTAATATCATGGTCCGGAAACTCTTCTCTTGCGATATCCGAGGCCGAATAGATTGAGGCCCCGCTCTCGTCCACCATGACCACCTCAACGCCTTTGACCAGGTCCATCTCTTTGACAAATCCTTCAGTTTCCCGGCCAGCGGTGCCGTTGCCAATGGCCACCGCCTCAATTTTGTATTTTTTCACCAGATCGGCCACTGTCTGCATGGCCCGGGACCGCCCCTTGTCATGGGGAAATATCACATCATGGTTCAGCAGTTTGCCCTGGGAATCCAAACACACCACCTTGCATCCGGTGCGAAACCCCGGATCTATGGCCATCACCCGTTTTTGCCCCAGGGGCGCCGACAACAGCAATTCCCTTAGATTGGTCACAAACACGTCAATGGCCTGATCGTCCGCCCCAAGCTTCAGCCGGGCCAGGCTCTCTTTTTCAATGGACTTGGACAGCAGGCGTTTATAGGCATCTTTAACCGCCAGCTTCACCTGATTCCGGATATCCGGATGGGTTTTAGACGGATGCCTCAGGAACAATCGCTCCACCAGGGGGAGGGCAATTTCCTCTTCGGGAAGAACATGAAGGTTCAGAATGGATTCATTTTTCCCCCTGAGCATGGCCAAAATCCTGTGGGAAGGGGTCTTAAATGCTGGTTCCGACCAGTCAAAATAATCTTGAAACTTGGCCCCCGCTTCCTCTTTTCCCTTTTTCATCCGGGAGATGATCAAGGCCTTGACAGAAAAGAGATCCCGAATTGATTCACGGGCTTTGGGGTCTTCATTTACCGTTTCGGCAATGATGTCCCTGGCACCGGACAGGGCCTCCTCCACACAGGTTATCCCCTTGTCAGGGCAGACAAATTTTGGTGCCTCGACCCCAAGATCCTGGTGTTTCTGGGCCAGAAGAAAGGTCGCCAGGGGCGCCAGTCCTTTTTCCCTGGCATCCTGGGCCCGGGTTCTTTTTTTGGGCCGGTATCTTTCGTAGAGGTCTTCGAGTTTTGTCATGGACACGGCCCGGGCAATGGCCGTTTCCAGATCACCTGTCAGCAGCTGCCTTTGCGTAAGCGACTTGAGAATGGCTTCCTTGCGGACGGACAGCTCTTTCAGGCTTTGGGCCCGGTCCCGGATATTTGCAATGGCCACCTCGTCCAGGGAATCGGTCATCTCTTTTCTGTACCGGGCAATAAAGGGAATGGTGGACCCCTGGTCCAGCAGGGTTGTCACCGCTTCCACCTGTTTATCCGTCAGCTTCAATTCGCAACTTATGGTATGGTTGATATTCATCCGTCATAATTACCCAAGCCGCAGAACAAAGTCAAGATGTGCCTATTTCTAATCAAAAGAAGCTAAGATCATTTTTGGCACCGAAGCATCAATGCAACCTAGCCCGTCTTGATTTTCCGACCCTTTATTTCCAATCAATCATTAAATCCCGTGACAAATTCAAAATATCGACATAAACAATTGAAATTTAAGAAAAATAAATTTATGTCATTTATTTTGCTGATTTGGCATGGGCTTTGCTATTTTAGATTGTTAACCGGATAAGAATCCTTGGAAACACTCAAAACAAACAAAATATATCGGTGAAAGGAAAGGCCATGCCTATTTTTGAATACCATTGTAAAGACTGCAACAAAATCAGTGAAATCATCTTGCTTGGGAATAAAGACATCCCGATCTGTGGTTTTTGCAACAGCCAAAACCTTGAGAAACTAGTATCTGCCCATGCCTCTGCCTCGGGACCCGTCAAAAATACCATGCCGGGATTGGGTGATACGGCCTGTTGCGGGTCATCCCCGGGCCAGGCATCCAATTGTGCTGGCCCGGGCAGTTGCTGCGGGAGGAATATGGACTGATGAATGATCTGGACCAATTCCTCGATAATTTACAGGAACAAATATTTGATGAGGCCCGGGAGGCCATGGGAGAAAAGGGATTTGACCGCTGGCGCAACCCACAGTTTGCCGGAAAAATGAAAAACCCAGATGCCCATGGGCGTGTTAAGGGCACCTGCGGTGATACCATGGAAATTTTTTTTAAATTTGAAAATAACCGGGTCAAACAAGGCAGCTACACCACCGATGGGTGTGGGTCGAGCAGTGTCAGCGCGTCCTTTGCCGTTGAACTGGCCCTGGGCAAATCCCCGGATGAGCTGGCGGATATCACAGGTGAAGATGTTATAGGATTAATTGGCCAGCTGCCTGAAGCGGATCAGCATTGCGCATCTCTGGCTGCCCTGACCATCCAGGATGCCGTTACCGATTATATGAATACCGACAATAGATAAAGCGGTGATACCCTTAAATTTCCCCCTCCCCTAAACTTAAATTTTTGATTAGATAAGGAAGATAAACCCCATGCGTGTTGCAGAGCTGTACAAGAAGAAACGTCCCGTTATTTCAATGGAGTTCTTCCCCTTTCGGGATGACAAAACCGCCGAAAGTTTCAATAAAACAATCGATACCCTGGCCCCCTTGAATCCGGATTATCTGTCTGTTACCTTTGGTGCAGGCGGATCCACCCGGGACGGCTCCGCCCAGACAATCAACACCATCATCAAAGAAAAAATGCTGCCCTGTGTTGCCTATATTGCAGGATATGGGCTCAGCCCGGATGAAATTTGCAAGGTATTGGACCAATATCAGGCCCAGGGCGTTGAAACTATTTTTATACTCCGGGGTGATAAACCCAAAGAAACCGATTTTATGCCCCACCCAAAAAGCTTCACCCATGCCTCGGACCTGATTTCATTTATACGGGGTCACTACGATTTCAACCTGGGTTGTGCCGGATACCCGGAAGGCCATGTGGAAGCCCAAAGCCTTGAAAAAGATATTGAATATCTCAAACTCAAGGTCGAAAATGGCGCCCAGTATGTGGTTGCCCAGTATTTTTATGACAATGCTTATTTTTTCAACTATGAAAAACAATGTCGGAAAGCGGGTATTGATGTGCCGATCATCCCCGGGATCATGCCGGTATATACCCTAAAAATGACCCGGGCACTGTCAAAAATATGCGGCACTAAAATCCCCCATGTGCTTGGGCAAAAGATGGACACCATTGATGGAGAAGACAAGGCTGCGGTATTAGACCTAGGAATTAATTTTGCCCTGGACCAGTGCCGGGAGCTTTTGGAAAAAGGGGTATCTGGACTTCATTTCTACACCATGAATCGAAGCCACTCCACCCGGGAAATCATTCGCCGATTGAAACTGGAAGGTCTTCTATAAACTCTGGTGCCGTTACTGCATTAGGGAAACAGCATTGGACATGGGCATGGATTACCTAAGGCTATACAAAGAATTCAAGGAAAACTATTCTTGACCCGATAAAAATCAGGATCAACCCCCCGACAATTTCCATGCGTTTGCCAAACAAAACGCCCAGCCGCTTTCCAATGCCGATGGCCAGAAGAGACAGGCACCCGGTAATGATGCCGATTATCACGCTGGGATACCAGATATTAACCTCCAGCATGGCAAGACTTAAGCCAATGGCCAGGGCATCAATGCTGGTGGCAATACTGAGCATCACCATGGTCATGCCCCGGGAGGGATCCTTTTTGATAAAATTTTCCGAACTGTCCATACCGGAAAGTATCATGCGCCCCCCCACAAACACGAGCAGGCCAAAGGCAATCCAGTGATCAAAGGCCTTGAGATAAGAGACAAACCCCACCCCCAGAAACCAGCCAATCACCGGCATGATAAATTGAAACAACCCGAAATGAAATGCCA
>CAYWNB010000021.1:2790-7364 GCA_964459195.1 uncultured Desulfobacula sp. | reverse complement strand
CGGCCGGTTTTGAATCAACCGCCATTACCGCGGCCATTGGATTTGAAGAAAAGGCTGTAACTTTATATGCTCAGCGGGCCCAGGAAACCACAGATCCGGAAGAAAAAAAACTATACCAGTGGCTGTCGGTCTGGGAAAAAACCCATCTTAAAAAGCTTATGGAGATCCAGGAATCCCTCATGGCAAAAATCTGGGAAGATAATAGTTTTTGGCCCTTTTAAATTTTTTGAGAAACCTTTGCCATCTCTACCACGGGCAAGGGCCCAAGGGGTGCCCCCGGAATCAGATTTAAAATTTTCTGGGGCATTCCCCGGTAGAGAAGCCGGGCCGTTATGACTGACTTTTTATTGGGCACAAAATCAAGGACAATGGTCTGGGTCACCGTTTGTTTGGCCAAAATCCTGTTGTCAGAAAAGACTTGTTTGGCCTTTGCCAGATTCACCACGGGATTGCCCTTGCCGTCCCCGAAGACGGTTCTAAAGATAATGGTATCCTGGGACAATTCATTTTTTTTATCCAGAAAACCAGACTGGAAAACAAAGTTCTGGTCTGCATCCTTTATACTGATTTCAAGCCATACCTGCCTCAGGTCCCCCACCCCCGTGGGAATTGAATGGCCAGCACCGGAATTGGTCACCACCACATCCAATTGTTTCTTGGCCAGTTTTTCGGTATTAAGAGAAATTTGGGCAGCGTTCTGGAGTCGCTCCACTGCCATGTCCTGTTTGTCCTTGCCGCCAAACTCACCCGTCACGCCGGTATTGGCCCCCACAAAATAATGGGTGAAAATATGGGGCCTTTCCACGCTGTCCTCGGTGGCTGACCCGGGATTTTTCGGCCGGTCCGTGGAACCTGTGGCTGGTATTCCAGGGCGCTGGTACATGTGACACCCCTGGCAGGTGATGCTTTTTTCCGGATCCGGGTCATTGTAAGGGCTTTGTTCCCATTCCGTATAGGTGGTTTCAAGATCTGTTTTAAATGCCACATGTTTTACATTGTGACAGGTGCCGCAGATCGCAGAACTTTGGTGAAGCTTGGAAAAAGCAGCCTCGTGGAAATCGGGTTCACAATCATCAAAGGGACCCTGTTTCACCCCGGGATCATCTTCGCCATGGCCGGGTTCAAGGACCAGTCCATTGTTGTACATTCGGGTGGTATCTACAGCAGAATGGCAATAATCGCATTGGATGCCCTCGGTGGCAATCGGAGGGGTCTTGGACAGGTCATCGGAAAGTTTTTCAGGAAATCCCGTGATCACCCCCACCGGGGTGTGACATTTAACACAAGACTCGGCTTCCTCGATTTCCCCGGTCCGGGTGAGCCCCTGGCGCAAAAATTTGGCCACCCGGTTGTATACCGGGTCCTTGTGGGACAGATTATGCATGGAATGGGTCCACTGCTCCTGGATTTCCCAGTGACAGCCGCCACAGGTGTCAGGCTCGATAAACCGGTCCAGATCAAATTTTTTAGCCGGAGCAGCGATCACAGGGATGGCCATGAGCAAAATACCCGCTGCCAGGAGGATCCGACCCGGGGTGGGGAAATATCGATTCTTGTTTTCCAAGGCATTTTTCCTTTTTTTTAACAATTCACATGGGGATCTGTCTTTGTCGGGCCTCCCTTTTAAAAGGGTCAGACCAGGATTATTGGATCAGGCTGCCCGGATATTCTTTGGTTTCGCCCTCAAGGGTCAGAACCGTCCAATTCCCGTTTTCTTCCTTTGCCGCCACCAGGCAATCTTGCCGGGTGCCATCATTAAAGGTGATAAAACAGTGGCGGTCTTCGTTCAGAGTATTGACCTGGACAAATTTCTTATCCTTGGAGATATGCCGGAATTGGTCTGCTGCCTGTTCAATGGCAATGATTTTATTGTATTCATCTTCATCCGTCTCTTTGATTTGATCTCTCAGGTTACTAATCTGTCGTTTGAGATCGGCAATGGTATTCACCACCTTTTCCATCTCAGCCTTATTCTCCGATGGAATGGAAAAAAGAATCTGTTTGTGCAGTTCCATGTCTGCTTCGACAAAATTAATCTTCTGCAGCAATCCTTTTACATCTGTGCTCATATCTATCGCCTATTGCCTATTTTGTTAAAAACCGTACCTATTAAAAAAATTCCCGATTTCCAGGGTTCCCTCGGGCTGGAAAAGCCCGGTGTTTTCACAGGCGAGTATATATTTTTTACAAAAAGATTCAAGAAATATTTCATTTTACTGCCTACCACAGGGATCAGACTGACCCCTTATCTTTTCTTAATTCAGGACTTGCAGAATTCCCCCTTTTGGGCTGCTTTTTTATTTCCCTTTGCGATCCACTCAAGTAGCCGGACCAGAAGATTTTTTTTCTTTTGCGTCCTCTTTTGTATCTTCTTTTGCATCATTGGACCACCCGGTATACCAACAGCAGATGGCCCTTATCAATTTCACGGTTTTCCACAAGTTCCAGTTTAACATCCAAAGTCTCCCTGAACAAGGAGAGCCCCCTGCCAAACAATGCCGGTATCAGGGTCACATGGATCTGGGTAATTAGGTTCTCCCTGGCAAACAAAGAGTTGATAATGGCACCACCGATCAGGGCCGCTCTTTCAAACCCCTCTTCCCTTAGGGAGTTTATGATTTGTATCGGCGACTGATCTGTAAAAACCAGATTCTTATCCTGACTTTTCCGGTCAGGATTCCGGGTCATCACAATATTTTTCCGGCCCGGCAGGGGCTTGCCAATGGTATCAAATGTTTTGGATCCCATGATGACAACCCCGGCCTCCCGGGTCACCCGGACAAAATATTGTTTGTCTGCCGTTCCTGTCCAATCCACCAATTGAAGGGAATCCCTTGCAATTTTCCCATCCAGGGTCATGGCCATGAGCAATATTACTTCCATATGCGCATTCCTTTTGTTTAATCTGATCTAACTTGGCTAAACCTGGGGCCATGGCATCTGCTTTTCCTCGGCCACATAGCAGAATCGGCTCCAGACCATCTCCTTTTTTGAAATGGGACAGCGCAGGGTGACCTTATGGTCTGTCACCTTTATGACTTCCCAATCCCCGGATCGCGGGGAATCTTCAATCCGTATTTTCTGGCCTTCCTTAAATGGATATGCTTTAAACAGGGTAACCGTGTGGTCCATTTTTTTCCTCCCTCTATCACTATTTTTTTCCAACCTTATTCCATGGGGCCAATCATCCTAGTCGGATCCACCAGCTTGTCAAATTTTTCCTGCGCCACAAGTCCCAGGTCATGGGCGGCCTGCTTCAGGGTAATCCCCTCTCCATGGGCTTTTTTGGCTATCATCGCCGCTTTATCATACCCGATTACGGTATTTAACGCTGTCACCAGCATCAATGATCGGGACAGATGATTTTCAATCACCTGACGATTGGGTGCAAGCCCCTTAACACAATTTTCATAAAAGGAGCTGGCAGCATCCCCCAGCAGTCGTACCGACTGCAAATAGGTGTGAATAATCACCGGCTTGAACACATTCAGCTCAAAATGGCCCGAAGCTCCGCTGATATTGATGGTCACATCATTACCCATAACCTGGGCACAGACCATGGTCATGGCCTCTGTTTGGGTGGGGTTGACCTTGCCCGGCATAATGGAAGAACCCGGTTCATTGGCTGGCAGAATCAGTTCTCCAATACCGCACCTGGGACCTGATCCCAGCATGCGAATGTCATTGGCAATTTTCATCAGACTGACCGCCAGGGTTTTCAAGGCCCCATGGGAAGCCACAAGGGCGTCGTGGGCGGCCAGGGCAGCAAATTTATTGGATGCCGTCACAAAGGGATACCCGGTCAGCTCTGCGATGATCCCGGCCACCCTTACGTCAAAGCCTCGCGGACTGTTCAGCCCGGTGCCCACGGCTGTTCCCCCCAGGGCCAGCTCAAAAAGGGGGACCATGCAGGCTTTCAGATGTTGAATGCCATGGGCCACCATGGCGGCATAACCGGAGAACTCCTGGCCAAGGGTCAGGGGAACGGCATCCATAAAATGGGTCCTACCGGTTTTGACAATGGATTCCCAGGCACGGCTTTTTTCAGCAAGCCCCTGGCACAAACGTTCCAGGCCGGGTAATGTGTGATCTATTAACAGCTTGCAGCCAGCAATATGCATGGCCGTGGGAAAGACATCGTTGGAGGACTGGGATTTATTCACATCGTCGTTGGGGTGGACCAGGAAGGGGCCATGCCCCAATCGTTTACCGGACAATACATGAATCTTATTGGCAATGACCTCGTTGACATTCATGTTGGTCTGGGTACCGGATCCTGTCTGCCACACCTTCAGAGGAAACTGATCATTGAGCTTGCCTTGTATGATGGTATCGCAGACCTGACAGATCCATGCTTCCTTTTCCCTGGAAAGCAGGTTAAAGGATGCATTGGTCATGGCACTCGCTTTTTTTAAAACGCCAAATGCCTGGATAAGACCCCTGGGCATGGTTTCTTCGCCGATTTTAAAGTTCTCCAGGGACCGCTGGGTCTGGGCACCCCACAGGCAATCTTTGGGAACAAGGATCTCTCCCATGGTATCTGTTTCAATTCGTGTCTCCATCAAAAGCTCCTT
>CAYWNB010000021.1:0-2690 GCA_964459195.1 uncultured Desulfobacula sp. | reverse complement strand
GGTCAAAAAGCAAGCCTTGAAAATCACTTTACATAAATCCATGATATTTGTTATGAATGGGCACCATTGAATTTAAGCGGTTTCATCTGATTTAAAAAAGGAGGTTTCCAATGGGGACCCACAACCTTATCTTTCTATAATTTCTCGAATGGTTTGACGAAAGCGGCCAGGAGCTGGTTCACCGGCTCCCGGAACAGGGGTCCGCCGACATAAAATTTGGTGCTCAGTTAACAGTGAGGGAAAGCCAGGCAGCTGTTTTCTTCTATAACGGTAAGGCCGTGGGGGCCTTTGGTCCGGGCCGACACACCCTGAAAACAGCCAATATCCCTATTTTGACCAAATTGGCCAGCTTTCCCTGGGGGTTTAAAAGCCCCTTGCGGGCAGAGGTCTATTTTACCAATCTTAAAACCTTTACCAATTTAAAATGGGGCACCCGGGATCCCGTGGCATTCAAGGACACGAAACTGGGGTTGGTCAGACTCCGGGCCTTCGGCATCTTTAACCTGAAAATCGTCCAGCCCGTGCTCTTTGTCAACCGTCTGGTGGGTACCCAGGGGGTGTATACCACTGAAGAAATCAGTGAATCTCAACCAGGTGGTGGTTTCCAGATTCAATGATTATATCGGTGAAAAGATCTCCACCATCTTTGATTTACCTGCCCAATACGATGAACTGGCAAAGGGTCTTTCCGAAAAGATACAAGAAGACTTTTCACGGTTTGGCCTGGGCCTGACCGGTCTTTATATCAACGCCATTACGCCTCCCCCGGAGGTCCAGCAGGCCATTGACGACAAAAGCCGCATGGAAGTCTTTGACGACATGAACAAGCTCATGCAAATGAAGACTGCCATGGCCATGGAAAAAATTGCCGAAGGGTCTGACTCCATTGCCGGAAATGGGGCCCAGGCCGGCATGGGAATGGGGCTTGGGGTAATGCTGCCGGGCATGTTTGCCCAGCAATTGTCAAGCCAGGAGGGAGATACCACCTCCCCACCCAGTACAACCCATTGTTGTGAATGCAAAAACACAATACCAATGGATGCCAATTTCTGCCCCCAATGCGGCCACCAGCAGGTAATCTTTGAAAAATGCCAAAGTTGCGGGAAAAACATTACGGTGGGGACCCAATTCTGCCCCCGGTGCGGCAAGGCAGTCCACGAAGAGATACAGGCCCGATTCTGTGCCAAATGCGGGACAAAAGACCTGGGGGATGCTCTTTTTTGCAATCAATGCGGAGAAAAGCATTAGTTTCACGGTTGAACATCAATGCCCTCAATGTGGGGCACCCATCATTCTTGGGGAAGAGACCCTTTTTTTTGTGTGCGATTTTTGTCGGGTGCGGTCCTGTATCGCCCAAAAGGGCTTTGCCCGGTATTATTTTTCTCCCTCCCCTGATATTCCCACAGACTATGACATCATCTACCTGCCCTATTGGCGATTCAAAGGGGTCCGGTATGCCTGCGGTTTTTCCGGGGTGACGCATCGATTTCTGGACATCTCTGCCCTGGCAATGGAAGGGGGCCCCAAAAAAATCCCTTTTTCCCTTGGGTTCAGGTCCCAGGCACTTTCCTTAAGACTGGTTTCAAACGAGACCCAAGGCAAATTCATCCAGCCTGTGGCATTTAAAACAACGCTCCAGACCCTGGACAAACCAGGTCGATCCCTCAAAAAAAACCGGTCCCCTGTTTTCCAGGAAGATATCGGCGAAACCACAAGCCTGATCTATTCCCCTTTTTATATTCATGAAAACCGCCTTTTTGACGGCATCCTAAACACCCCCATCCAGACAATTTCACCCGGGGATATCAATATAACCGAGCCGAACCTGTGCTGCCGGAAAAAGAAACAGTTTTTGTTTCAGGAATTTGCCCCGACTGCGGTTGGGACCTTGAAGGGCATTTTAATTCCCTTGTGCTGGTCTGTAAAAATTGCCATACCCTTTGGAGAACAAGGGGCAACAAACTTGGAAAAATTAAATACACAAGTGAGAAACCCAAACAACCCGATGATGTCATGATCCCCTTCTGGAAAATAAAGGCTGATCTTTCCCCCATTGCCATAAAAACATATGCAGACCTGGTTCGCATGGGAAACCTCCCCAAAGCCATCCAGCCGGAATGGGAAAATAAGTCCCTGTATTTTTGGGCACCTGCATTTAAATTACAGCCGAAAATTTTCCTGAGACTCAGCACCCAGTTTGTCATTTCCCAGCCGGATCCCTCCCTTGAAAAAAAAATCAGAAAAAATATCCATCTGCCCATCACCCTGCCCTCAGCGGAAGCAACCCAAAGCATAAAAATCACCCTGGCCTCCATGGTGCGCCCCTTAAAAGATCATTTACCCGTTCTTTCCATGGCAACGGTTGTGCCCAGGGAAATCGGTCTTGTTTTTCTCCCCTTTGAGCCCCGGCACCATGAGTATGTCAACCCGGATCTCAATATTGCCATCAACAAAAATATCCTGGCCCTGTCCGAAAATTTATAAAAAACCGGGATATCATCAGCTAACCGGACATCACTAAACGAAGATGCACTTTTTATCATTCAGGGCTGCTATGAATCTAACCACCAGGATCGACAGTAAAAAAGTAAAAAAAACTTCAAATTTGAGGAAAACACTAATGATCAAACCCAAGTTGGAGATGAATGGATGAAAGATAATATAAAAAGCGTTTCATTAGGTTCCATGCG
>CAYWNB010000020.1:27521-29647 GCA_964459195.1 uncultured Desulfobacula sp. | reverse complement strand
GGCAAGGGCCTTCCCGATGATGTTAAAAAAAATGCCAAGGCCATTCCCGATGTCATTGAAGCGGCCCAAAAGGATATCAAACAAAGCCACAAACAATTTGCAAGCCTTAAAAAATCAAAAAAATTCAAACCGGTTGCCGTTTATGCCCAAAAAGAAGAGTGGGATCAGCTGTTTACCCGAGCAAACCAGGAACTCGCCCGGGCAAGTGACCTCAACAAAAAAGAACTGATCCCCCTGGTGAAGAAAAACAAGCCTGAATCCGCGCCCCAGGTTCTGACCCAGACAAACCGGATCAACCAGATTATCCAGGAGGCCAGGCAACAGGCTAAGGTTCCCATCAACCGATTCCTGAGAATCAGGGAGGCCATGGACAATACCGATGATATCCAGGCAAAAGCCGAAGCCATCAGCAAACGAATAACCACCCGGGTAATGGATCTGGAACAAGGACCCGTTGCAGCGGCCCGGGACAAGTTTCCTGATTCTGTGGGAAATATTGATGCCCGGTTTGCCCCTTTTCTAAAGATTCGACAGGACACAAAAAATCGCCTGACCCTCATGGATAAGGAGTATGCCGCTTACAGATCCAAGGAAAAACCGGACTTTGCCGCCTTCATCGACACTGCCGATGCCCTCACCCAAGATTTTAAGACCCTTGAACAAACCCGGGCGGTTTTTGAGCAGGAGCTGGACCAGCTTTATGCGAGCTATACAAAGGTTCTCCAGGATATGAAGACCGATTTCTATGTTACCATAAAGAGGGAATCCTGGGACGAAAACTCCGACTATTATGATCCCAAGTTTGCCACTTTTCAGCGCAAGGTTACCCCATCGGTATATGATGCTTTGGTTGAAAGTGATCAGGAAATCATTGCCTCCCTGTCTCCGGGATTCGGCGGAATCAGTTTTTCCAACAAGATCGGGAACACCTGGAAGAAATTGAATATCAATGCCACGGAGCAATGGCCTGCACGAAATCACAACGCCGCCTCCTTCTGGGTTGAAAATGATAAAGCTCTCTATTACCACAAGTATCTAAAGGAAGAAAACGGGGAGACCAGTGAAACAGATTGGGTCAAGGTGGACGCCTCCTTTTATGAACAAAATCTGGAATTTCTTGGCATGGCCATCCTGTCAAAACCCTATGGGGTATTTGAGCAGGATCGCATTACCCAGGCCACTCCGCCGGGCATGGCCTATGTGGGCAATGACAAGTATGGTGAATGGAAAAAAGATAACACGGGGAACAGTTTCTGGTCCTGGTACGGCAAATACGCCTTGTTCTCTCATCTTTTCTTTTTCCCCTCCTCCTCTTTTGGTTATGGGGGGTGGAATAGCTGGAACAATGGCTACCGGAACCGACAGCCCTATTTTGGGAAAACCCAAAACGGAAACCAAAGATATGGCACCCGGGGCAACTTTGTGAAACAATCCCCCAAATACCAGAGCAGCAATTTTTCAAAAACAGGCGGTTTTAAATCCCAGTCCGCATCTGTCAGAGGCGCCAGCGCTAAGCTTCGCGGCGGCGGTCCCAAGGCCAAGGGCAAATAACTTTAAGGAGATTACACATGAATATCGCACCAATTCTCATCGGCATCGGACAGGGATTTATCTATGCTGTTACCTGCATTTTCTTTATCTGGCTGGTCAAACAGGTGGATGACTGGAGAACCCGTGATTTTGATGATGACCGCCATATTGATGACGGCAACCTTGCCGTGGGTCTGCGGCGGGCAGGACTTTATCTGGGCATTTCCATTGCCCTTTCAGGGGCCCTCTCCGGCACCTCGGGAGGCTTTTTTCTGGACCTGATCCAGCTTGTCGTGGATGGACTTATCATCACAGGGTTCCTTTTTTCATCCCGGTTCATAAATGATTTTATCATGATGGGCCACCTGAACAATGATCTTGAATGCGTCAAAGAATTCACCCTGGCTGACGGACGAAAGATAACGGGGAATACAGCCCTGGGGACGGTGGAAGCCAGCATGTACATTGCCACGGGATTTATCCTCAAGGGCAGTCTTTCCGGGGGGGGCGGCACCTTTTTCCAGTCCCTGGTCAGTGCTGTCCTCTTCTTTGTTCTGGGGCAGATAGCCCTGCTGGCATTTGGCTTTATCTATGAA
>CAYWNB010000020.1:12132-27421 GCA_964459195.1 uncultured Desulfobacula sp. | reverse complement strand
GCCTGCATGTTTGCCAGCGGGGCCTGCGGCATCATCCTTGAGTATATCCAGGCAAGCCTTGCCTCCATGATCCTTGGCAACGCCTTTGAACAATGGGCCATGGTCATCGGGCTCATGATGTTCTGGATGGGATTTGGCAGCCTGATCCAGGCCAGGATTAAAAAAGAATATCTGATCTATGCCTTTATCGGCATTGAAATTGCCCTGGCCCTTGCAGGAGGGTTTTCCCCTCTCCTTACCTATCTGTCCTATGGATATACGGCCCATTACAGCCTGGTTCTTTATTTTTTTGTCAGTCTCATCGGCATCATGATCGGCCTGGAAATTCCGGTGATCATTCGGATCAATAACGATTACAGCACAGAGTTGTCCACAAATCTTGGCAATATCCTGTCCGCCGACTACATCGGCAGCCTCATCGGATCTTTGATATATGTATTTGTGCTCCTGCGGTATACCCCCATTACCGAGGCCGCTTTTTTAACGGCGGGTATGAATTTTTTACTGGCCCTGGTCACCTTTGTTTATTTTACCCGAAAAAAATTGATTCCTACGAGTGTTGCCCTCTCCCTTATCATGGGGCTTACCTTGTTTACCCTTGTGTACGGATACCTGAACAACCGGGAGTGGCAGGTCAAAATAGAACAACCCCTTTACGATGATCCCATTGTTTATAGCCGTGCCAGCCAATACCAGCACATTGTCATCACCCACTACAAGCCCTTTGATGAAATTCGCCTCTTTTTAAACGGCAATCTCCAATTGTGCAGCACAGACGAAGCCCGATACCATGAACCCCTGGTACACCCGGTCATGGCCCTGGCCAAGGTAAAAAAAAGAGTTTTGATTCTGGGAGGAGGCGACGGCTGCGCCCTGCGGGAAGTTTTAAAATATAAAGAGGTCAAAGAGGTGATGCTGGTGGATCTGGATCCGGCCATGACAACCCTTGCCGCCACCCATCCCCTTTTGGCCCGGATCAACAAGAATGCCTTTAAGGATGCCAGGAATACGATTCTATCGGCAGCGGGCGTAACCCCGGGTCCGGACCGGCAGATTTATATGAACACAACTAAAAACCGGCGATCGGATCAAATTTCATCTGACCCGGCCGCCGCCAGCGGGGCACCTGATCAAACGCCTGGCACCCGGACCAGCGCAAGCCGGCACCTGGTCGATGTAAAGGTGATGAATATTGATGCGGACAAATTTCTGGAAAAAATCCCGGGATCTTGGGATATCATCATCGTGGACATGCCCGATCCTTCCACTCCTGAACTTGCCAAGCTCTATTCCCGGGAATTTTATAAAAAAATCAAACTGCATTTGTCCCAAAACGGGCTCATGGTGGTCCAGTCCACTTCCCCCTATCTGGCAAAGGAAAGTTTTTTGTGCATCGGCCGAACCATTGAAAATGCAGGCCTTACCATTCTTCCCTTCCATGAAAATGTGCCCAGCTTTGGCGATTGGGGCTGGTACCTGGCCTGGCATCCCGGCATACAAAAGAACAAAATCATGGACCGGATTAAAACCTTGGAATTTTCTGTGGAGACCCGGTTTTTAACCCCGGAACTGTTCAGAAGTGAATTGGTTTTTGGCAAGGGGCTGCTGGAAACAGATAGACGAGAGATCAACACCATCCTCTACCCTGTGCTGCTTACCATTTACAACCATGACTCCTGGCTGCTGGAATAAGCAGGTATAGGCACACCGCTTTGAAGTAAGGGAAACTATTTTGATTTATTTTTTAAAGGCCATTTTCCGGGCAGGGATCAAGCGCAAGGGTATCACCCTTGTGACAGTCTATATGATGCTGCTCTTGGTCTCCAGTATTCTGATTACACTGGTTGAACCCGTGGGAACAGCCCTGACCCGCTTTGATGAGGCCTTGTGGTGGAGCATTGTAACCTCCACCACCGTGGGATACGGAGATCTTTTTCCGGTTTCCACGGCCGGCAGGATTGTGGCGACCCTTGTGCCCATTTTCATGGGCATCGGGCTTGGAGCAGCCTTCATAACCCATATGGCATCCTATCTGATTGAAAGGAGAGATAAAAAAATGCACGGAGAAAAAAACTATAAAGGATCCAATCACATTCTTTTGGTGGGGTATACCGAAGAAACCGAATACCTGGTGGAACAGATCCTAAAGGATGAGACCTATGCGACAAGGGACCTGGTGCTGCTGGCCGACATCCCCCGGCACCCTTTGCCGGAAGTGGAGAACCTATTCTTTGTCCGGGGTCTGCCAGACAAAATCCAGTCCCTGACCCGGGCCAATACCGGTCAAGCCGACCGGATTATCATCCATACGGGAAGTGACGAAAAAAGCCTTTTTGTCCTGGTCAATGCCTTGGGATTAAAAAATGATGCCTGCGAAGTGACCGTCCGTTGCCTTTCAAGCCAGTCCCTGGACACCTTTTCCAGTGTTCCCGGCAAGTTTGAAACCATTATGCAGATGACAGCGGAAATGATGGTTCAGGCCATGCAGGACAAGGTCCATCTCCCCCTTCAAATCCTGCTGAGGAATGAAGATGACAACGAAGAGATCTACTATGTGGTGGTACCCGAAATTTCCCCAGGCCTGACATGGTGGGATCTGCACACGTATCTGAAAGAAAGGTATGGGTACTTAAGCTTTGCCATGGGAAAACCCAATGGCAATGTAATGGTGAACCCACCCGTCACAGAACCTATTTCCAAGGGATGCGGGATCTGGTTCATAGCCCTCAACCGGCCCATGAACCTGGTCTGGCCAGCTTAATTGAAAGGAAACAATCCTCAAACCCCAGCTCCAAGAGGAAAAAGACCAAGCGATAGATTTTGTATATAGCGTGTGAGGAAAAAATTAATCAGAGAAACCCTGATTTTATAGAAATATTCAGGTTACACTATAAAAGAGCCTGTCCCTAAAAGTGGGGACAGGCTCTTTTATGATGGGTCAGTACATGAGATTGGGCAAAAATAAGATGATGGAAGGAAACATGATCAGAATAATAACGCCCAGGATGACGGCAAGAAGAAAGGGGAAAATGCCCTTGAAAATTTTTTCCAGGGGGATCTCCTCTTTTAAAACATTTTTGGCCACTCCGTATACAACATAAACATTTATGCCCACAGGCGGGGTGATAACCCCCATTTCCGTGACCATGACAATGATGATCCCGAACCAGATGGGATCAAACCCTAATTCCATGACCACGGGAAAGAAAATGGGCACGGTCAGTGTGACAAAGGCCAGGGCATCCATGAAGCAGCCGCCGATGAAGTAAATTCCGATGATCACTGCCATGACCAGCACCGGGGACATCTCAAGTCCTGACACCCAGCCGGCGATTTCAAAGGGGATCCGGGTTACGGCCAAAAACTTGCCGAAGATTACGGCCCCTGCAATGAGCATGAGTACCATGCAGGAGGTTCTCAGAGTTTCCATCAGGGATTTGACAAAGCCTTTCCAGGTGATCTGGCGCCTGGCAATGGCGATGATCAGCATGCCAAAGGCACCGATGGCTGCGGCTTCCGTGGGGGTAAAAAGTCCGATGAAAATTCCGCCGATGACCAGGGTGAAGATAATCAGAGTTTCGCCAAGACCCAAAAGGGCCTTGAGCTTTTCCGGCCAGGAAAAGTGTTCTCCGGGGGGGCCTTGTTCCGGAGAGATCCGGCACCGGATATAGATGCAGATGATAAAGAGCACCGTCACCAAAAGGGCGGGGAAAATTCCCGCGACAAACAGGGCGCCAATGGATTGTTCCGTGAGGATTCCGTAAATGATCAACACAACGGAAGGGGGCATGATCATGCCGATACCACCGCCTGAGGCCACAGACCCTGTGGCAAGTTCATCATCGTAACCGTACCGTTTCATCTCGGGCAGGCCCACCGTTGCCATGGTGGCTGCCGTGGCAGGGCTGGACCCGCACACCGCACCAAAGGCGGTGCAGGCAGTGACCGTGGCCATGGCAAGGCCGCCTCTGACGCTGCCCATGAACTTGTAGCCAGCGTCATAGAGTCGTTTACTGATGCCGGAGTTGAATCCCAGCTGGCCCATGAGGATGAACAAGGGGATGGTGGTCAAACTATAGGAGTCAAATGTTTCATAGATGTTCCTGGACAGCAGGACAAGTCCGGCATCTGGGCTGATCACGCAGGAAAATCCCACAAATCCCACCGTTGCCATGACAAATGCCACGGGCATCCGTGTCAGGAACATGAGAATCATAATGATAATACCGGTGATACCAATAAAAGTGGGGCTCATTTTGTTTTCAACTCTCTTAATTGCTTAATATTGCCAAGGATTGTCTCAAGAATGGTTACAGAGAAAATCAACAGACCAAATGCCAGGAGGTATACGATGTAATAAATAGGGAATTCCAGGTTCATGGAGACCTCACCGGTTTCACGGATGTCCTTGGCATAGAGAAACATCTGCCAGGTGATTATAGAGAAAAGAACAAGGCTCAAGCTCCTGGTGAAAATATCGAAGCAGATCTGGGCTTTTTTTGACAGAAGCCGAACCAGTATTTCCACCCCCACATGGCCGTCCACCTTATGGGTATAGGGCAGGGCTGCAGCCACGATGATGGTTGCCAGAAAACCTACCAGTTCCACGGAACCGAATATGGGGTGCTTGAAAAAACGACCGATGACATCCACAACTGTTAAGAGCATCATGCTGGTGAGTGCAATGGCACCGATTATTTTTAGAAAATCTGAAAATTTGTCCAGAACGGAAGAAATCATTTTCATTGGAAATCCCGATTTATTATTCGGTTTAATGTCAATTTGGTTGTCCACTGGCCAACCAAGGGGGGTGGTCAGTGGACAAGGGATTGAAAGGTATGGCTGTTACATATTTGCTTTTATAAAGTCTACAACCGCTTTTCCATCAATGCCTTTTTTGGCGACTTTTTCGATATACACATCAATAACCGGGGCAGCTGCTTTTTCCCAGCGTTTGGACTCAGCATCGGAAAGGGGGATTACTTTTCCGCCCTTGGATAAAAAGAATTCCATGCCCAATTTGTCCGCTTCATCCCAGGCAATTCCGTGTTTTGCTGACCATTCCAAATTGATCTCTTTGATGATTTTCTGCTGTTTCGGTGTGAGAGCTGCCCATTTGTCTTTGTTCATGAACACGGCAAAGGTGGTGGTATAGGCAGTTGAAAAGTTCTGGGTCATAAAGTGAACCACTTCGCCCAGTTTCCAGCCCTTGTTGGCTTCAATCGGTTGGAAAGAACCGTCCACAACTCCTTTTTGAAGCATCTGGTAGCATTCTCTCATGGATTTACCCACTGGGGAGGCGCCCAGGGCTGCCGCGACAAGGCCGCTGGTGCCGGTGCTCCTTATTTTAAGGCCTTTGATTCCTTCAAGGGTGGAGACGGCTTTATCCCGGGTATGGAGCAAACCGGGGCCATGGGCATGGACGAACATCATGGCCGTATCGTCGAATTCCTTGGGCTCAAATTTGTTTAATACTGCGTTGGCAACGGCTGTGGCCTGGACCCCATTGGTATAACCCATGGGAAGGTCAATGGCCGAAGCAATTGGAAAACGTCCCCTTGAATAGGCGAGCACGGTCATGCCGATGTCTGCAATTCCCTGGACAACACCGTCATAGGTTTGGGGTGCCTTGGTCAAAGTTCCGGCAGGAAAATAATTGATGGCAATTTCTCCATTGGTTCTTTTCTCAACTTCTTTGCACCAGCTTTCAGCCAATTGGCTTTGGATATGGGTGGGAGGAAAAAAGTTTGAGTAGGTGAGCTGGGTTTTTGCCGATGCGGTGACGGTAAACAATGAGCAAATACAAAAAACGAATAAAGCTGGAATGGTAATTCTCTTCATTTTGTTGACCTCCTGATAAAATTTGTAGTGGAGCCAAGGTTTACGTGGACCCTTATTGTGGAAACCGATACTGGGTGGGGCTTATCCTTATAAAGTTCACCTCCTTAAATATGAGTATAAATAAATGATGCTATAATGTAACTATATATCAGCTATATTATTAACTATATTTAAAAGGAAGAAACCCTGTCAAGGGAAAAGTTGGGTTTGAAAAATAAAACCGCCTCAAGGATAGTTGATATATCAACTATCCTTGGAAAAAAGATGGTTATGCCTGTATTGACATAAATAAAAATAGCGGGATTGTGCATACAAAGTGACTGTATCTTAGCCCCAAAAACAAATCGATTTATCGGTGGATTTTTTCAGGGAAAAAAGGGGCATAATTTTTTTAAAAATTCTTTATTAGTTGATATGTCAACTAATAAAGAAAACTTTTCTTTATTAACCCCTTAATTTTTTATTTATTTTTAAGTTTAGGGCTATTAAAATTAAGCTTTTTAGATGACCCTCCATACTAAAAAAAGAAAAAATAGGAAGGCCTTGTTCGATAGGACCTATGAATGAAGTTGGATATAGATATACCCGCCCCGGCCATAACCAAAATGTTTGAATACATAATTATAATGTGTGGAGATGCCCTTGTAAAATCTATCAAAGGATACCTGGTAAGGATGGGGCTGGGAGGGATCCACATCCAAGAGGGTGACCTTATGGGTGATAGGATCAAATCCTCCCACCGGTGAAATATGGGGGATGTTTAACTCCTGGAGAAAACAGCCCTGGTCAAAATGGGCAATGATAAGGCAATCCCCCTGGGTTTCAAATCGTTTTAACCGTGACAAAAGACTTGCCCTGGGCAAAGAAGAGTTTCTTGCCCCCCGGGCCTGGACAATTTCAAGGGAGTGGTAACGAATGCCATAGGCCTCCAGGCTGGCTTTTACAACTTGCCCCAGAATTTCCAGGGGAAGACCCCGGCGTCCTTTGTACCCATTGGTTCCCATTCGTTCTTTCCAATGGGCTGTTTGTACCTTTTTAAGAATTTTCTGCTGGGTAATGGGGCCATGGTTCAGGGTTCTCTCTTTTTCCAGAATGGCATTGACCACAGATACCACCGAAGCAACGGAACAGGAGGATTCGTGAAATTGTTTGACATGGTGGCGAAAAAGGGCGTCCTTTAAAGCATTTCCACTTTTTTTATGGGGAGTTGGCATAATGTCAGCCCGGTCCAAGCCAAAGGTTCCGGTTCGGGTTATTTTATGGAAAAAATATCGCAGATAAAGATAACCCCGCATGAAATATTTTAAGATAAGCATATCCATTTTTTATCCATCATTTTTGTTCGTTGATTATACAACATTATTCAATATCGGTCCTGTTCGGTTCTTGTCAATGGGGGATGGGTCCCTTTTGTTGGTTCTCCTTTTGATTTTCCATTGCAAAATCAGCCCAAGGTGGATAAGAAAGATCAGGGAAAAAAACAGATGAGGCTACCCAAGGTTTACCAAGTTTGCTGGTGTTCTGATGCAAACTTGCGGCAAGATCCCTATCGTTCAGGAATGGCATGGGTCGCTTGGTTCAGCTTCAGGCAAAACCCGCCGTCTAATTCTTCCATGTATCTGGATAATTTTATAAGGGCGTGTTGGGAGAATTTGATGCAGTGTTCAGGGGTTTGAAGGTAGAGACTATCATTCCGGGTAAACAATTGTGCTGGATCAAGGGTCATGATTTTTGTGGTGTTCAAGGTCAGTCTTAATTTCTCTCCCAGGGAAAAATCAACCACAAATAAAACCGTATCCTCATGGGGAAAATAAACTTTTTCTTCAACTTCATCTGTTTCCTGGGAGAGATAGTATCCTAGGTCATCTTTTTGGATGGACCGATTAAAATGTCGGATAATTTTTGGATGTTCAAATTTTCCGTGTTCATTGTGCCAGACGCCATTTTTGTCCATCCAGAAGACTGCTTTCTCTTTTGGGACGATGATGGATTTTTTTTCGTATGCCATGGACAAGATTCCTTTTTTTAAATTTAACGTTCCTTTTTATTTTTTATGTATCCCAAAAGGGGGGGGGAGGACAATAGAGAAATGCTATCCAGGTAAAAGGGACGGGGGATCTCCCGGTCCAGAATGGGCCGGGTGTTGACATGGCTCCGAGAATATCGCATTCTTAGTGTCAAGGAGGAGCCCATGAGACAAGACAATATTGAGACGACCATTATGACCATGAATCTTCGATTTGGGCTCGCCCAGGACGGTGAAAACGGATGGCAGCATCGAAAATCCCTGGTGGCAGAACTCCTTGAAAAATACAGATCTGATTTTATAGGTTTCCAGGAGGTCAATCATTTCCAGGCGGATTTTTTGACCCGGACTTTGTCTGGATATAAGGTTATAGGGCAGCACAATAAAGCCATTGACAGATGGCAGAGCAATTTGATTTTTTTTCATCCGTCTTGGAATTGTCTGGAACAAAAACATTATTTTTTGAGCGATACCCCGGGTGTTGCTTCCAAACTAACGGGTTCAAAGTGGCCCCGGCAATGTGTGATCGGCTTGTTTCAACGAGAAAATGACCAGATCATTGTGGCCAATACCCATTTTGATTTTGACCCTGTTGTCCAGGAAAAAAGCGCTGGATTGGTCATCGATTTTTTGACGGAATTTCCCCTTGGCCTGCCCGTTATTATCGTTGGTGATTTTAATGCCAATCCAGATTCCCTGGCCCATATTCTGTTCAAAACCCAGGGGTTCGGCATGGTGTTTGGTCCGGCTTCTGGCCCGGTTTTTAATCAAGGGATAACCACCACTTTCCATGGATTTGAAGGCAGGGACACGGGAAAACAGATTGATTGGATTCTCTACAAAGGGGGGCTGACACCGGTTTTTCAGCAGGTTGTGACAGATTCGTTTGGAAACAGATTTCCATCGGACCATTATCCTGTCCGGGCTGGGTTCGCTCAGCTTAATTCATCCTCTGGTGAGGGTGTTGACAAATGAACTCCCAGGGGTGTTGTTTGCAGGAGCTTGGAAAAGATCTGCCCGTAACTTTGGTTATTCCCGATCTTGTTCGGGCCTTGACATCTGAACGAAGCGCTGTTCTCCAGGCCCCGCCCGGTGCAGGAAAAACCACTTTTGTTCCCCTGGCGCTGCTGAATCAGCCCTGGCTTGAGGGGAAAAAAATTGTGATGCTCGAACCCCGCCGCCTGGCGGCGAAAGCCTGTGCCGCTCATATGGCCGGGATGCTGGGGGAGCAGCCGGGACAGACCGTTGGATACCAGATCCGCATGGAGCGGTGCATCGGTCCTGGGACCCGGATCGAGGTGATAACCGAAGGGATATTGACCCGGCGGATCCAGGCAGACCCTTCCCTGGAACAAGTCGGGCTTGTGATTTTTGATGAATTCCATGAGCGTCATATCCACAGCGACCTTGGCCTGGCCTTCTGCCTGGAGGCAGCAGGGGTATTTAACACCGAGCTGCGTATCCTTGTCATGTCTGCCACCATGGACACGGCAGCCATATCTACTCTCATGGACAATGCTCCCATGGTTGTCTCCCGGGGCAGGACCTATCCGGTTGTCACCCACTATCTGCCCCCGGAGGCAGCTGCCCCGGCCAGGGGGAATCCTTACCAGGGTCAGGACCGGTACCGTGGTATCCGGTCGGCCTGCCTGCTGGCTGTTGAAAAGGGTCTGTCCCAGCACTCCGGTGATATGTTGATTTTTCTTCCCGGGGTCCGGGAGATCAGAGATTTGACCCAGGCCTTGGAAAGCCTCCTTCCTTTGAATCAACCCGGCCAGCCCTGCCCGAAAATTTCTATTTTGCCGCTTTATGGTAATTTGTCCCGAACGGACCAGGCAGCCGCCATTGCTCCCTCCCTGCCGGGCCGCCGGAAAATAGTACTGGCAACCGCCATTGCAGAAACCTCCCTCACCATAGAAGGGGTAAGGGTCGTGGTGGATACCGGGCTGATGCGGGTGCCCCGATTTTCGCCGGGCACCGGTATGGGGCAGCTGGATACCATTTGTGTGTCCCGGGCATCGGCAGATCAGCGCCGGGGGCGGGCAGGAAGAACCGGACCCGGGGTCTGCTACAGAATCTGGGCCGCGCATCAAACCCAAGGATTGATCCCCTTTAACCGCCCGGAGATCCTTTCTGCTGACCTGACCTCCCTGGTCCTGGAACTGGCCCAATGGGGGGTGTCCGATCCCAAGAGCCTTAAATGGATGGACCTGCCGCCGGAAACTTCCTTTGACCATGCAAAAGGTTTGCTGACGAAATTAAAGGGGTTGGACACCCAAGGCCGTATCACCCCCCATGGCCGCAGGCTTTTGTCCGCCGGGGTTCATCCGAGATTGGCCCATATGATTCTTAGAGCAGATCAGATGGGCCAGGGCCGCCTGGCCTGCCGACTGGCAGCTCTTTTGGGGGAACGTGATATTCTTTTGGAGGGCTTTGATCCGGATATCCGTCTTCGCCTGGAGGTTCTGTCTTCCCTGTCGTATGGCCGATCTTCTTTTCGTTCTTCTAAAAAAAGGGGGGGGAAGGTCACAGGTTTCAATGAATTTCTGACTCGCACCATTTTGAAAAATACCGCCAAAATAGAACAAGACCTCAATATTAATTCTTTAGGCACAAACATGGAATTGTCCGGATCTGTACTGGCCTTTGCCTGGCCCGAGCGGGTGGCTAAAAAACGAAACAACAAGGAGGATTCCTTTCTAATGGCATCGGGGAGTGGGGCGTTTTTCAGGTCTGTCAATTCCTTGTCCTCTTTTTCCTATATCGTTGCCATTCATCTGGATGGAAACCCGCGAAATGCAGGGATCTTTCTGGCAGCCCCCTATTCGGAAAAAGATTTGGAACAGGACTTTAAGGACCAGATCAAGACCCGGGAAGAATGCGTGTGGAATAAACAGACTCGGTCAGTACAGGCGGTATTGAAAACCTGCTATGGCAAGCTTGTCATCCGGGAAAGAATGGTGGAAACGCCAAACATTGAAGCTGTTCGTGCTGGCATGATCCAGGGAATTCTGGAAACAGGTCTGGATATTCTGCCCTGGACCAAAAAGCTGAGGCATTTCCAGGAGCGGGCCGTGTTTTTAAAAAATTGTGGTCATTTTCATAGTTTGCCGGATTTGTCAGACGCTGCCCTGTTGGAAACCCTTGCCCAATGGCTGGGCCCGTTTTTGGACCACATCCACTCGGCAGCCGGGTTAAAGCAGGTGGATCTGTCATCTGCCCTGACCAGTCTTCTGACATGGGAAGAGCAGCAGATCCTTCACACCCATGCCCCCACCCATGTGGCGGTGCCCTCTGGATCAAGGGTTCCCCTCCAATATCGGGACGATAACGGGCCTTTAGAATCCCCGATTCTGGCAGTCCGGCTACAGGAGATGTTTGGCCTGACAAAGAGCCCTGCCATTGCGCGGGGTAAGATCCCGATCACCCTCCACCTGCTGTCGCCTGCTGGTCGGCCCGTTCAGATCACCCAGGATCTGGAAAGTTTCTGGGAAAATACCTACCGGGCTGTGAAAAAGGATTTAATGGGCCGGTATCCCAAACATTATTGGCCTGAAGACCCCTTTTCGGCTGTACCGACCCATCGGGTGAAACCCCGGTCGGTGAAGGACAAACCACGATAGGCCATCGGATGGAAAATTAACCTAAATCGGGTGTTTGGCTGCGCACAAACCAGTCGATCAGTTCACCTGCCAGAACCTTTTTCTCCGGGATCGTTGGCAGGTGATCGGCCTCAAACCAGCCTGCTTCAAGGATTTCCGAAGGGTCCCTGGATATCTGACCACTGTCATATTGGGCGGTGAAACCGATCATCAGGCTGTCTGGGAAAGGCCAGGACTGGCTTTTAAAATAGCGGATATGTTTAACCTGAATGCCCACCTCTTCAAAGACTTCCCGGCGCAGGCATTCTTCCAGTGTTTCTCCGGGTTCGACAAATCCGGCCAACACACTGAACATTTTTTTGTTGGGAAAATTGACCCCCCTGGCCAGCAGTATTTGATTACCTTTCACGATGGCGGTGATGATGGCAGGGGATATCCGTGGGTAATGATGTAACTCACAGGCGGGACAAACCCTGGCAAATTCGGTTTCTTTTTTTCTTGTCCGGGTGCCGCAGCGGCCGCAAAATTTAAAATTTATATTCCAGTCATGGATCTGTCTGGCATAGCCGGCCATGAACCAGAAAATATCTTCAACCCAGGTATAAAGAGTTCTGAGCTTAATAAATTCATGGGCGGGCGGTATTTTATCCAGATCAATTTTTCCACAATAACAGGGAATATTTTTGTGAGTGCCAAAAAAACAAATATCTTTTAATCCCAGGGAAACAATTGCTTCATTCTCCATACAGGGAACGGCTATCTTTGTGCCAATGCGGTGGATCAGAATGTCAGTTTTGGCGAAAATAAAAAAATAGGCCCTTGGAGGGAGTGGGGCAGGTGGGGTTACCGATTTTATGAAATTCATTGAAATACCTGGTATTTAAAAATTAATGGCCGGATCTTTATTTTTGTTTTGCACGGGCCTTGGGAGTTTTTGGCTCTTAGATGATTGGTTTCATTGCCTGCATATAGGCTCTCAGGGTCTTGCCCACTTGTTCCACGCCTGTGGTTCGGATGGCGTCGTTGACCTGGATGAGGCGAATATTGTCGCAGCCGGTATCTTTTATTTCAAGCCCCCTGCCAATGACATTCGTATCAATGGCTTCCATGAACTCTTTGAGCATGGGGACAGCTTTGTGGGCAAAGAGATAGCATCCGTATTCAGCGGTATCGGAGATGACCACATTCATTTCATAGAGTTTTTTCCGGGCAATGAGGTTGGCTATGAGGGGGACTTCATGGAGGGATTCATAATAGGCGGATTCTTCAATAATACCGGCGGACACCATGGTGTCAAATGCCAGTTCCACCCCGGCCTTGACCATGGCCACCATGAGGATACCATTGTCAAAGTATTCCTGTTCACAAATATCTTTGCCCGTGGAAGATGATTTTTCAAAGGGGGTCTCGGCGGTTTGGGCCCGCCAGGTGAGCAGATTGATGTCATCATTTGCCCAGTCTACCATCATGGTGGTTGAAAAATGGCCGGTCATGATATCATCCATGTGTTTTTTGAACAAAGGCGCCAGGATCTCTTTGAGCTGTTCGCCCAGATCAAAGGCCAGTATTTTGGCCGGATTGGTCAATCGATCCATCATATTGGTGATGCCGCCGTGTTTTAAGGCTTCCGTGACGGTTTCCCAGCCGTGCTGGACCAATTTGGAAGCGTACGCAGCATCCATGCCCTTTTCCATCATCTTGTCATAGCAGAGCAAGGAGCCCACCTGGAGCATGCCGCAGAGGATGGTCTGCTCGCCCATGAGGTCGGATTTTACTTCTGCCACAAATGAAGACATGAGCACCCCGGCCTTGTCTGCGCCTGTCCCGGCTGCATAGGCTTTGGCCAGCTCCAGACCCTCGCTCCGGGGATCATTTTCCCTGTGGACAGCAATGAGGGTGGGAACGCCAAATCCCCGTTTATATTCTTCCCGGACTTCTGTGCCGGGAGATTTAGGGGCCACCATGATCACGGTGAGGTCTCGTCTGATCTGCATGCCTTCTTCCACTATGTTGAACCCGTGGGAGTAAGAGAGACAGGCATTTTTTTTCATCAGGGGCATGACGGCTTCAACCACGGCTGTGTGTTGTTTGTCAGGGGTCAGGTTGATGACAAGGTCGGCTGAGGGAAGGATGTTTTCATAGGTGTCCACGGTAAATTCGTTTTCCGTGGCATTTTTCCAGGATTGTCTTTTCTCACTGATGGCAGCAGCTCTGAGGGTGTAAGATACATCAAGACCGCTGTCCCGGAGATTAAGTCCCTGATGAAGTCCCTGGGCGCCACATCCCACGATGACTATTTTTTTGCCCTTTAGGGCGGTGACGCCGTTGAATTCGGAATTGTCCATGAAACGGCACTGGGATAATTCTTCAAGCTGCAGTCTCAGGGGCAAGGTATTAAAATAATTGGTACCCATTGTATTCTCCTTTGTATAACCTTATTAATATATTTTTGTATTGTCTTTCTAAAATGAACTATTTTTTGTGTTGCGTCAAATGAATCATTTGCAATATAGTGTTTCTAAAAACGAAATATAACCTTGGAGATTTTAATTTCTATGGATATTAGAACCTTGCAATTGTTCAGGCAGCTTTCGGTCTCTCTTCATTTTGCCCGGACCAGCCTTGCCTGCAATATTACGCCTTCGGCCCTGACCCGGGTGATCCAGCGGTTGGAAGCCGAGGTGGGAGTGCAGCTGTTTATACGGGACAACAGGTCTGTGGAACTGACCTTTGCCGGGGTTGCCTTTAAAAAATATGCCGAAGATGTGCTCCTGCGCTGGGAGAAGCTCCAGAGGGAGCTCACCGAAGATGATGTTCTTTCCGGAGAACTTTCCTTGTATTGTTCGGTGACCGCCGCCTATAGCATTTTGCCCGAGATTATCACCAAATACCGGGCAGTTCATCCCAAGGTTCAGATTAAGCTGGAGACCGGGGATCCTGCCCGAGCCTTGTCCCGGATTGTCAACCGGGATGTGGATGCGGTTATTGCCGCCCTGCCGGAAAAGATGCCAAAACATCTCATTTTTCTGAAAATGGCCGTAAGTCCCCTGGTTTTTATTTCCTCCAGACGGTTTCCCGGCATCATTGTGTACAAAAAGGGGGTCATCGATTGGGAAAAAACCCCCATGATCATTGCAGATGTTGGTTTGAGTCGGGAACGAATGGATTTCTGGTTTGCAGAAAACCGGTTGGTTCCCAATATTTATTCCCGGGTGGCAGGACACGAGGCCATCATTGCCCTGGTGAATCTTGGGTGCGGCATGGGGCTTGTTCCCAGGTTGGTATTGGAAAAAAGTCCTTTTTCAGAAGAAATTATTATCCTGGAGTCTGTGCCCGAGCTGCCTGCCTATGAGATCGGTCTGTGTACCCTCCAAAATAATTTGACAAATCCAAAGGTCCAGGCCCTATGGGAGCTGGCCGGTCAGATCCGGGCGATAGCCTGAAATAAGAGGCCCTTTGTATTTTTTCGCTATTGGACCAGGCCTTGTGCCTGGGGAAAATATTGGCCCAGGGTTTTGGGGGTATGGGAGTCTGACCCCATTACAATGGGGATGCCTCGTTTGATGGCGGCGGTGATGATCCAGGGGCTTGGATATCGCCCTTAAAGGCATTATTTAGCGTGTTGTTGAATTCTTTTTCATTGCGGTAGTCCTCGAGCCTGTCCCTGTCAATGGCATATCGGGTAGGGGCATGTGATCGGTGATGGCAATGGTTAAATTCCTAACTATAAGCAAAAATTGGGTGGGTTTCAATCTGGTAGGGAAAATAAATTTTTTTTAACGGGAAATTTTTAATTCGGCTTGACTTTGAAATTTTTTGT
>CAYWNB010000020.1:1973-12032 GCA_964459195.1 uncultured Desulfobacula sp. | reverse complement strand
ATAAATTTTTTTTAACGGGAAATTTTTAATTCGGCTTGACTTTGAAATTTTTTGTAAGTAAACATTACTTACCTTATGAAAATTAACACAAATCTTCAACAAAGACGGGCTCTCCATGAAACACAAAGGCAAGACAAATCCGCCGGGAAGAATCAAAATCATGAATTCTTTTTATTCGCTGATGAAGGAAAAGGATTTTCATTCAATTACAACGGCGGAAATTGCCAAAAATGCCCAGGTCACCGAAGGGCTTATTTATAAATATTTTAAGGATAAGAAAGACCTGATTTATCAGGTGCTCAATGACCATTTTTTTGAGTTCATGGCAAAAATAGAAAGCCGGGTGGCCCATGAAAAAACCTGCGTTAAAAAGCTGGAAGTGGTTATCTTTGCCAGTCTTGAAAGCTATGCAGACAATCGGGTTTTTTCAAAAATTTTGTTGCTGGAGGTGAGAAATTCTCCGGAATATTTTAACTCCAGCGCTTATGGGCTGGTGCGACAATATGCCGGAATCATCCTTGGCATCATTGAAGAGGGGATAAAAACAAAAGAATTTAAACCGGATACAGACCCGTATCTATTGCGCAAGGTGATTCTCGGGGCCATTGAACATGCCTGTATCGGGGAAATTATATTTGCCAGGGAACTTGATATTGACCAGGTATCCAAAGGGATTACAAACATTGTATTCAACGGAGTAAAAGCATGATAACCAGGCAAGAGGTTCAAAAAAAAATTGTAGGAAAGCAGGCAGCAGGATCCCACGTAATCAGTGAGGACGAGGCAAAAGTATTGTTTTCTTGTTATGGTATTCCAGTGGTCCAGGAAAAACGGGTAAAAGGGATTGACCAGGCAGTGGCTGCGGCAGTTGCCTGCGGCTTTCCCGTGGCCCTGAAGGGGGTTGGATCCCACATCCTCCATAAGACGGAATCGGGGATGGTCTGCCTGGGGCTTGCCACTGAAGATCAGGTAAGACAGGCCGCCCAGGAGATGGAAACCGCTGGCAAAAATACCCTTGAGGCATTTTTGGTACAGCCCATGGTCAAAGGAAAGAGGGAGTTTGTTGTCGGCATGTTCAAGGACCCGCAATTTGGCCCGGTGATCATGTTTGGGGTGGGAGGTGTCCTCACCGAGGCCTTAAATGATATTGTCCTGAAAATAGCCCCCCTGAACGATCTGGATATGGAGGACATGATGGCCCAATTGTCCTCTAAAAAATTGTTGGAAGCCTTCCGGGGGGATGCGGCCGTGGATAGGGATGCCATTAAAAAAATTTTGGGGGGTCTGTCTGATCTGGCCCTTGAGAACCCGGGTATTCAAGAAATTGATATCAACCCTTTGATCATCCAAAAGGATGGGTCTCCTGTTGCCGTGGATGGTCTGGTGGTGTTGGGGGATAAACGAGAAAAGGAAAACCAGAGCAAGAAAAACCAAAGAAAAAAAAACAGGGTAGACCTCTCTGTACTGGGATCCTGTTTTTACCCGGAATCAATTGCCTTTATCGGGGCCTCTTCTGTTCCGGGCAAGTGGGGGCATATGCTGCCCACCAATACCCTGTCCCGCAATTACAAGGGAGCTGTTTACCTGGTAAATCCCAAGGGAGGTAAGATCCTCGGCCGGAAAGCGTACCGGAATCTGACGGAGATTGAAGGGAATATCGACCTGGTCGTGGTCACAATCCCCGCAGAAAAGGTTATTGATTTGATACCTGCCCTTGTTGAAAAAAAGGTGCGGGGGATGCTGCTCATCACTTCGGGGTTCAAGGAGGTGGGGCTGGAGGGGCAGGCCCTTGAAATTGATTTGATGGAAAAAGCCAGAAAAGCCAATATCCTGGTGCTGGGTCCCAATACCATGGGGATTTGTAATCCCCATGCTGATTTTTTTTGCTGTGCCGCCAATGCCTATCCCCTGCCAGGTTCCACAGCCCTTGTCTGCCAGTCCGGCAATATGGGGACTCAACTGTTGGCATTTGCCGAACAGCAGGATATTGGCATCCGTGCTTTTTCAGGTTCTGGGAATGAAGGCATGGTCACCATTGAGGATTATATGGAGGTCTTTGAAATAGATGAACTGACCCGGACCGTGGTCCTGTATATTGAGAGTGTTAAGGATGGTGCAAGGTTTTTCAGGTCTGCTGCTCGGGTATCCCGTAAAAAACCAGTGGTGGTTCTCAAGGGGGGCAGAACTCGGATGGGGAAAAGAGCTGCCGCAAGCCACACCGGCGCCATGGCCTCGGATGTAAAGGTGTTTGAAGCGGCCTGTCGCCAGGCCGGGGTGATCCAGGTGGAACAGCCCATGGAGTTGCTGGATTTGTCTGCCGTGTTTTCATCCCTTCCCCTGCCCAAGGGGAAACGGGTGGCCATCATGACCCTGGGGGGCGGTTGGGGGGTTATCACCACAGATCTGTGTGCGGATTATGGCCTTGAAGTTCCTGATTTGTCAGAAGGTATCATTGAACGTCTTAACAACATCCTTCCCTCTTTCTGGAGCCATGGCAATCCCGTTGACATCGTGGGAGAAGGGGATCCTGATATTCCCAAGACCTGTATGGAGGAATTGCTCAAGTGGGACGGCTGTGATGCCGTGATTCACCTGGGCATCCACGGGAAAAGAGTACTGGCCAACTCCATGATTGATTCCGTCCTGAAAACAGATCCGAATATAGATGAACGCTCAGCCGCGCTTTTTAAGGAGACGCTTCTGGCAGAAGAGGATGCCTATGCAAAATATATAGTGGAGATGACCCGAAAATATGAAAAACCGGTTCTGGGGGTCAGCCTTTTGACCGATGAAATTAGCCGTACCCTTTACCGGTATGATAACAATCCTTATAAAGGAGTCTTTTTCCCATCACCGGAAAGGGCGGTTAAAGCCCTGGCCGGCATGTGCCAGTATAACCAATGGTTGGGCGCCCGGACCTGAGCTAAAACCCCCGGGAGTGGTTTAACTGGTGCCCCCTGGGAAAATACTTTTTTTTCCAGGGGACACCAGTTCTTTTTTCTAAATTTTAATCAATCTTAAAGGGGGACGGTTGTCCGCTTCAAGGGCTTTATTGGCCTCCTCAAGCAGGGCTTTGCTTGAGATAACACAGATGCCTTTCTGATCCTCTTCAATGGTAAAATAGGTTTTGGCTATTTCCTGGATCCGGTTTTTGTCCAGCTGGAGCAGGGTATCCTTGAAATGCTGACGGATTTCATTGGACAGGTGGGTGATATCCCGGTAAAAGGCTTTCATGGCAGCAGGCCCCGGGGTCTCCGGTTTATCAATATCCGAGCAAACCTGAAGAATGGCTTCCTTTACATCTGTCTGGGTAAATTCTCCCCGGGTAATATAATCGCAGGCCTTCTTATATACATCCAAGGTTCGTTTGATATGGGGGTCCCGGTAAGAGCCAAAGGAAAAGATGCCTTCTTCTGTATTATACATGGCAAATCCACCGTAGGCCCCGCCTTTTTCCCTGATTTCCCGGTGGAGGTAAAGGGATCTTAAAATTTTAGAGATCACCGCAAGTCCCGGAGAATCTTTATGGGTGATGCGGACGGTTTTAAAGGACTGGCCCACAAAGGAAACACTTGTATTGGTATACCACCCGTCATAGGGCCTTTGGGTGTCAAGACCAATGTCCGGGGTATAAAATGTATTCCTATGTTTTTTTTCAGTATTTTTTTTAAACTGGCTCAGTTGAGCATGGAGCCGGCTTATTCTTTGATCGGCCTGGTGCAGGGCCTGGGTGCTGCCGATGATGGCTGGTTTTAAATTGTCTCGGCTGAACAGGGAGCTGGCAATGGTCGTAAGATTTGACGACAGGGTGTCCAACGTTTTTTTGCTGGTATCGGGATCTGTCAGTTGGCCGGTAATTTTTTTTATGAGCTGAAACTGATCGATTCCGTGCCAGAGTTCGTTGATATGGGATGCCTTGGAAAGGTGGCGGGCGGAAAGGGAGATGGCATACCGGTGACCTGCTGAAACAATGGAGGATTCCATGCCGGATTGGTATTGGAGCAGAAGGCTTTTCAGCCGGTCTTGATCTTGGAATCCAAACTCCTTGACAAACTCATCCATCATATCAAACAATCGGTCAATGTTCCGGTCCAGGGCTTTCCCCTGGAGGGCCAGAAATGAATGGGCATCCGCCCCTTTGGAAAAATAGGACCCTGAAAAGGGAGACAGGCTAACCCCACCGGTATACAGGTCCATAGTTTCCGCTATCTTGGAATAGGAACTTTTTTTCGTGCCGCTGTTGGTAAAGGCATTGGCGAAAAAGGGAACCAGGGGAAAAAGATCAACCGGGATATTTCCTGCTCCCACAGGACAGGTAAAATAGAGGATTCCGGAAGTGGCCTTGTCATAACAGGTGGAAAAGGCAATATCCTTGACCCGGTCCGGTTTGATGATTTCGATATCCGGGGGGACATCGGAAAGCTCGAGGGTGGGAAGGGATGAAAGGTCTTCTTCTGATTCCTGAAGCAACTCCAGATCGGCAGAGTCTTGTTTGATTCTTGACAGATCCTCTGGTGTAAGGGTTGCCAAAAGGGCTTTTAGTTCTGACCTTGTCGCATTGGCCTGATTTTTCTCAAGTTGGTTGTCCGGTTCCAGGGTAAAAAGAACCCTGTGGGGATTTTCAAGAAAGTAGTGAATAATGCGGTTCTCAAGAAAACCTCCTTGGCGGATGTTGTGAACCAGGGTTTCAAGGTCGTCATCAATATTGATGCAGGATACCGGATCCCCATCATGAATCATGGTACCGGCAAAGGAAAGCAATAATTTAATCCCAAAGGGGTAGGGGGTGTTGGTAATTTCCTTGCGGTAAAATTCAATCTGGTGAATGGCCGAATCAATGAGCTTTTGATCTATCCCGGTCTCTGCCACCTGTCGCAATGTTGAAAAAATAAGCGCTTCCACTCGGGGTATGGATTCTTTGGCAATATCTTTTAAACCGCAGGCAAACATGGTATCCCGGTTGTCTGCATCAAATCCCGTTGCATCGGAAAGGGCAGACCCCAGATTGGAATCGATCAACGCTTTTCTTAAGGGCGAGGCAGAATTTCCCAGGAGGATTTGTTCCAGGACCGTTAGAACCAGAATTTCAAAGGAATCTTTAACATCACAGGTCAGCCAGGCCACACAGGTCTGGTATTTTTGGGTCAGATCATCCGGGTCGGAATAGGCATAGGCCTGGATCTGTTCTCTGGGGGTGTCCCACCGGGGCTGAGCCGGTACGGCTGAATCAATTTCCAGATAATTAAATTTTCCCAATACTTTTTTTGCGAGAACTGCCAGTGTCGCTTCCAGGGGGAAGGACCCATAGGTATAAAAATAGGAATTAGACGGGTGATAGTAACGGGCATGGAAATCTTTGAGCGCTTCATGGCTTAGTTTGGGAATATCAGCGGGCTCGCCTCCTGAGTTGTTGCTATAGGTGGTATCCGGGTAAAGACTTGCCAGAAGTGACCTTGAAAGCACCTGGGAAGGTGAGGACATGGCACCTTTCATTTCATTGTAGACAACGCCCTTGTATTCGAGCTCACTCTCCTGGCCCTCTGTTTCTGAAAGCGCCAGCCGATGCCCCTCCTGTTTAAAACTCAGATCGTCAATATTGGGGAAAAAAGCCGCATCCAGATAGACATCCATGAGATTATAATAGTCTTTTTCGTTCTGGGAGGCAAAGGGATACATGGTCCAGTCCGAAGCGGTAAAGGCATTCATGAAGGTGGACAGGCTTCGCTTTATCATGGAAAAAAAGGGGTCACGGACGGCAAATTTGGCGGATCCGCACAGGACCGTATGCTCAAGGATATGGGCCACCCCCGTTGAATCCTTGGGCACTGTTCTGAAAAATACACCAAAGGTGTTTTCGGTGTCCTTGTTGGCAATATGAATATGCCTGGCTTTTGTCTCTTGATGACTCAGTTCAATGAGCACTGAGTCAATGGTGGGCAACGGGCAGATTCGATTGACGATATACCCGCTGATTTCCTGGCCTTTTTTAAATGAAGTCGTTTCCATGTGTGTTTTTCCGTTAGATTTTTTTATAGATCCCCCGGTTAACCCGTTGAATCTTTCCTATTTTATCCAGTCTGAAAATAATATTTCTCAGTTTTTTGTCGTCAAACCCGGTTGCAGCTTTTATGGTCTTGAAATTGGTTCCTTTGGGATGATTTGCAATGATCTCCAGAACAATGGCCGAGGCACTTTTGCGTTTGGCTGCCCGTGGCTGGGCACTCCTTTTGGCGCCCGGCTGTTTCTGATAGAGTAATTGTTCAAGCTTGTCAAGCCTGGTGTTTAAATTGTTTATGTCTTCTTTGCTGGGAATATCCAGCCGGTGTAGCAGCATTTTAACAAAACTTTCCCAGTTGGTTCCAAGTTCAGTGTTCTCAGTCATGATACATCTCCTGAAAAAAAGGGTTGATTTTTTGATTGCAATATAACCATTCACACGCCTGCTCCGGGTCAGAGCAGATAGGAATGTTTATAAATCAAACAACGAGTGAACTACTCTGGTTCGTATTGGTATTGAATCTTATTATCCGTTGAAGTATAATGTATAAAATTACTTCCGGATTCAAAGAAAGTCAAGTAGTAATTTTGCTTGTAAATTAAGCGAGTAGGTCAAATACAGTCTGGCTGTGGCGGGGCCTTTGCCGTCACGCCAGACCTAACAATAGAACAACTAAGCCTTGTGCAGTTAAGCACAGGAAGCGAACAGGCAGGTGATATGACACATCCGGGACAATTGTTAAAAAAGGAAAAACTATATGCGGGTAAGGAAATGGGACAAAATTTTTTGTCCGACCCGGGAACAGCACAAATGATTGTTGACCGTGCTGGGATATCCAAGGAGTCCATTGTCCTTGAAATCGGGCCGGGCCTCGGAGCACTAACCATTCCCCTTGCCCGGCGAGCCGCCCGTGTCATCGCGGTTGAATTGGACAGGCGGCTGGTTCCGCTTCTAAACGAAGAACTCGAACAAGAGCAAATCGGTAATGTTACGGTGATCAACCAGAATATAATGAAAACAGATTTTAAAGAAATCGCCGGGGATGATCGACTGGTGGTTTTTGGAAACCTTCCCTATAATATTTCATCCCAGATACTATTTCGTCTCGTAAAGGAAAGGGCCGTCATTGAAAAGGCTTTTTTAATGTTTCAAAGAGAGCTTGCCACTCGTATCATTGCCTCCCCTGGGGGCCGGGATTACTCAAGATTGTCCGCCGTGGTGCAATATGCAGCCGATGTCGGATTTGTTGCCGATATCAACCCCGGTTCTTTTTTTCCAAAACCTGAGGTGCATTCAACGGTATTGCGGTTTGATTTTCTGGCCACAGCCGACATGTCACCGCCCATGGAGGATCTGCTGTTCGATGTGATCAAATCGGCTTTTTCAAAACGGCGAAAATCCTTGAAAAATTCCATGGCCGGTGGTGAGCTGGGTCTTGAAAAACCTGTTGTAATAGAGGCATTGACCCAGGCTGCCATCGAGCCTGCGCGTCGGGCGGAAACCTTGTCTGTTGCAGAATTCAAAGCACTTGCAATGGCTGTTTGGCAGATTCGCCAGGAGACATGATGAAAGCAAATATGATGAAAACAAACATGGAATTGACATATTTGTCCGCTTTGTTAAACTGAGACCAGTAGGCGTTTCTACTGGTATATATATATTAGGAGTGAAAGGAAAAAAATTCATGATCAGAGCAAATGAGAATTATAATAAATTACAGGCGTCCTACCTTTTTTCAGATATTGCAAAGCGGGTGGAAGAATTCCAGCAGAAAAATCCAGACACCCATGTCATTCGCCTAGGGATTGGAGATGTGACCCGGGCATTACCCAAGGCTGTGATAAAGGGATTTCATGAGGGCGTGGACGAAATGGCTGTTGAGAAAACCTTCCGGGGCTATGGTCCCGAGCAGGGATATGCTTTCTTGCGGGAAACCATTGCGGCCCATGATTTTAACTCCCGGGGAGCGGATATAACCGCCGACGAAATTTTTGTCAGTGACGGCGCTAAATGTGATACCGGTAATTTTCAGGAATTGTTTGCAAAGGATATCAAAATTGCCATTCCAGACCCGGTTTATCCGGTCTATCTGGATACCAATGTCATGGCCGGCAGAACCGGAGATTTTCAAAACGGCAGGTACGAAAATATTGTTTACATGGACTGCCTTAAAGAGAACAACTTCATGCCGGAATTGCCGAAGGAAAAAGTGGATTTGATTTATTTGTGTTTTCCCAACAATCCCACCGGCGCCACGGCCACCAAGGCAGAACTGAAATTCTGGGTGGACTATGCAAAGGAAAACCGTGCCTTGATTCTCTTTGATGCCGCCTATGAAGCGTTTATCCGGGATGAGGCCCTGCCCAGAAGTATCTATGAGATAGAAGGTGCCAAGGAGGTGGCCGTTGAATTCAGAAGTTTTTCCAAGACAGCCGGCTTTACCGGTACCCGGTGCGGGTTTACCGTGGTGCCCAAAGAGTGCATGGTTTTTTCTTCAACCGGAGAGAAAATCTCCCTGCACCGTCTGTGGCATCGTCGCCAGAGCACAAAGTTCAACGGGGTCTCCTATCCGGTTCAACGAGCAACCCAAGCGGTATATTCCAAAGAGGGCCAGGTCCAGGTAAAAGAATTGATCGATTATTACCTGAACAATGCCGATATTATCTGTCAAACCATTGCGTCCCTGGGCTTTGATTATGTGGGGGGTAAAAATTCTCCCTATATATGGATAGACGGCCAGGGAAGGGATTCCTGGGATTTCTTTGACCTTCTGCTCAACAAGGCCTCGGTGGTCTGTACCCCCGGCGGTGGGTTTGGCCGCTGCGGTAATCCCTTCATACGGATTTCTGCTTTTAACAGTCTTGAGAATGTGACCCTGGCCATGGAACGGGTAAAGAAAGCATTAAGATGAACCATTTTTTTAATGTAAAAACCCTTGAAGAGGTCTCGTCCCTGGTGGAAATATTTCCTGCTGTGGACCGTGAAATAATTGACGTGGCAGATGCTTGTTCCAGGATTCTGGCAGCGGATTTGACCGCAGGAAGGGATATGCCCGGGTTCAGACGGGCCACCATGGACGGATATGCGGTCCATGCCGCATCCACCTACGGCGCTTCCGAGTCAAGTCCTGCATGGCTTGAACTTGTGGGATCCATCCGGATGGGCCAGGTGCCGGATTTTGAATTGGCGCCGGGGCAGGCAGCCCCTATTTCCACCGGCGGTATGTTGCCCAAAGGGGCGGACAGCGTTGTCATGGTGGAGCATACGGAAGCGGTGGATGAGGGGTCGGTGGAAATATACAAGAGTGTGGCCCCCCTCCAGCACGTGATTGATGCTTCAGAGGATTTTGCCAGGGATCAGACCGTGCTCGCCGATGGAACCTTTATTCGGCCCCAGGAAGCAGGACTTGCGGCAGGACTCGGGTTTTCTAAGCTTGAAGTGTATCAGGTGCCCCGGGTGGGGATTATTTCCACAGGGGATGAAATTATTCCCATCACTCAGGAACCTGTTCCCGGTAAAATCCGGGATATTAATTCCTATACCCTGGCCGGATTTATCGAAGAAGCCCATGCCCTGCCCGTCAGGTACGGGATCATCAAGGACAATCCTGCGGCCCTTAAAAAGGCCTGCGAACGGGCCCTTGGGGAATGCGATATGGTATTGATATCCGGGGGCAGTTCTGTGGGCACCCGGGATTATACCGTGGAGGTCCTCTCTTCCCTGGCAGATACCCAAGTTCTGGTCCACGGCATGTCGGTCAGCCCGGGCAAACCCACCATTCTCGCCAAAAGCGCAAATAAACCCGTCTGGGGGCTTCCCGGCCAGGTGGTATCTGCCATGGTGGTGGTAAAAATTATTGTGATTCCCTTTTTGCAGCGGCTCCAGGGATACAAAGAGCCGGTGAGGCAAATTCGGATTCCGGCGAAATTGACCCGGAATGTTGCTTCTGCCCAGGGCAGGCGAGATTTTGTCAGGGTAATGCTTGAAAAGTGGCCACTTGAAAATAGTCCACTTGAAAAGAATCCACTTGAACCTGGGCCGTGTCGGATGCTGGCCCGGCC
>CAYWNB010000020.1:0-1873 GCA_964459195.1 uncultured Desulfobacula sp. | reverse complement strand
GTCCACTTGAAAAGAATCCACTTGAACCTGGGCCGTGTCGGATGCTGGCCCGGCCGGTCCTGGGGAAATCCGGATTGATCCGGACCATGATCTATGCAGACGGCCTTCTTGAAATAGGAGAGCATGTGGAAGGCCTGGAAAAAGATACCCTGGTTGATATTATCCTTTTATAACAGTTTATAAAAAAAGCAGCTCCTAAAAAAGGCAACTTTTAAAAAAGGCAACAACAGACCCCATGAATTCAAAAAGAAATGTATACCTGGATATGAAGAGTATTGAAGAGGCAAAGACATGCCTGTTTGACCATTTTAATGCCTATACTACTCAAATAGAGAGTGTTGATGTGGTGAACTCAAAGGAAAGAGTGCTGGCAAAACCGCCCATGGCAGCCATCTCTTCTCCCAATTTTCATGCCGCCGCCATGGACGGCATTGCCGTGGATGCCCAGATTACCTTTGGGGCCAGTGAAGAGATGCCTAAAACACTTGTTCCCGAAGAAAATGCCTTCTGGGTGAACACCGGCCATGCCATGCCGCCCGATACCAATGCCGTTATCATGATTGAGCACTTAAATATCCTGGACGACAATTGGGTTGAAATTGAAGCGCCCGTGTTCCCCTGGCAGCATGTTCGGAAAATGGGAGAGGATATTGTGGCCACCAAGATCCTGTTTCCCCGGGGGCACCAGATTAATTCCTATTCTCTTGGGGCCCTGCTTGCTGGCGGCATTTTCCAGGTGTCGGTGTATAAACAGCCAAGGGTGATGATAATTCCGACCGGGTCTGAACTCAAGCAATGGCAGGACGTCCGGCCGGACGAGATGAAACCAGGAGATGTGGTGGAGTCCAATTCCACGGTTCTGGGCGGCCTTTGCCAGGACCACGGGGCCTATTTTGAGATTCACCCCATGCTCAAGGATGATCTTGGCACCATACAAGCTGCCGTTGAAAAGGCTGCAGGCCTCTACGATATGGTTTGTATTATTGGCGGCTCTTCAGCCGGGTCTAAGGATTTTGCAAGGCCGGTCATCGCTTCTTTGGGCGAGGTATATGTTCACGGGGTCACCATGATGCCTGGAAAACCGGTCCTGTTCGGCAAGGTCGGCCAGGTGCCGGTGTTTGGAATTCCCGGATATCCTGTGGCTGCCATTGTTGCTTTTGAGCAGTTTGCCGGACCCTTGCTGCTCCATATGCAGCAATTACCGGAAAAACTCCTTCAGACAGCCCTGGTGACGCCGGCCAGAAAGATTGCCTCCAAGCTGGGCCAGGAAGAGTTTTTAAGGGTTAAAATCGGCTCCGTGGACGGGCAGCTGATCGCGTCCCAGCTTCCCCGGGGTTCCGGGAGTATCACCACCCTTACCGAGGCAGACGGGGTGATTCGGATCCCGAGGCATATTGAGGGTGTCGCCCAAGGAGAAAAGGTTAACGCCTATTTGCTGCGGCCTTTGCCGGCCATAGAAAATACCCTGGTCATCATCGGTTCCCATGACAATACCCTGGATCTTCTGGGGGATCAGATCCGCCAGGGAAAGAAAGACGTCAATATCTCCTCCAGCCATGTGGGAAGCATGGGGGGATTGATGGCCATTAAAAAAGGGGGGTGCCATATGGCCGGGGCCCATTTACTGGACCCTGTTGACGGCAGTTATAACTTTTCATATGTTAAAAAATATCTGCCCGGTCTTGGGGTAAAGATTGTTAATCTGGTCATGCGGGAGCAGGGGCTAATCGTCCCACGGGGAAACCCCAAAAATATTCGTTCCATTGAAGACCTGAAAACTGAAGACCTGAAAACAGAAAAACTCCGGTTTATAAACCGCCAGCCCGGATCGGGCACGCGAATTTTATTTGATTACAAATTGAAACAACTGGGG
>CAYWNB010000019.1:0-29680 GCA_964459195.1 uncultured Desulfobacula sp. | reverse complement strand
AAAAAGATTAGACTATTGAAATAATATGTTCCCTGAAGCTCATGGAGATTTTTTTCTCTCCTTGGGTCTTCAGGGTAACAGCAAGGCCGAATTCAAGAGCAGTAAAGTTTTTATCGGTCTTTTTTTTATCTTTTTTCTAAGGAAAAAACCATGGCCCTGTCTGTTGTTGATCTTTATGTAAAAATTCTGCCCAGAACCAATTGCAAAGACTGCGGGTTTCCCACCTGTATTGCCTTTGCCGGCATGGTGGTATCGGAAAAACTTCCTCTGAAAAATTGTCCTCACATTGACCCCGCTCTTCTGGCACCGGCCCAGGAAGAACTGAACGAACAATATGCCCAGGGCAAATGGCTAAAAAAAGATATGGCCGCCGAATCCCTGTCCCTGGCAAAAGAAAAAGCCGCCTCCATGGTCCTTGAAGATATTGCCCAAAGAATCGGCGCCAGCCTCGGAAGCCATAACGGCCCTCTCAAAGGAATTGACCATATCGTTCTGCCCTATTTTAACCGGACCGTCCTCATTTCCAAAAGCCGGGTGACAGACCAGACCGGAGGCGATTTGACCCGGAACGAACAAACGGTTATCTATATCCACATGGCATCCGGCGGCACCACCTCACCCACCGGCAATATGAAAAGTTTTAAGGAATTTCCCAATACCGTCTCCAAAATCGTCTCCATGAGGAACCAGGTAGAAATACCCCTGAAAAAAGCCTTTTCCGCCCGAAGGCAGGTCCTTGAAATTGCCTGCAAAAAGGAGGGCGGGACCAATGTAAAGGACCGGTATGAGTCCCCGGACCTGGCCTTTCAGTTCAGGGTATTCCCCAAAATTTTTATCACCCTTTTGTTTTGGGATGCGAGCGAAGGATTTGAGGCCGATGTAAAACTGCTCTTTGACGAGACTATTTTAGACCATCTGGATATTGAAGCCACCCTGTTTTTAAGCGAACACCTGTGCAAATTGCTCACAAATTAAAACGGGTATCAAAGACAAGCCGTTGAGTTTTAACAGCACTGCCAAAAATAAATACCTGCTTCATGATTTGCCGAATCCCGGAATGGTGACGGCCTTTTCAATCTTCTTTAAGACCAGGGTGGCAAGGGAAACCAGAAGAAGATAATAAAGCCCGATGATGGCAAACACTTCTGTAAACCGAAAGTATTCCGTGGCAAGGGTCTTCCCCTCTCCGGTCAACTCCATGAAGGTCACCACATATGCCAGAGAAGAGTACTTGATCAGGTATACAATTTCATTTCCGCAACCCGGCAGCGCCTTTCGCATTGCCTGGGGAATAATGATCCAGACGATGGACTGAAACCTTGAAAATCCCAGGGCCTGGGCGCCAAAATACTGGGTCCTCTTGATGGAGAGAAGCGCCCCCCTTATATATTCAGACTGATAGGCACCGCTGCACAGGGCAAACCCGATCACTGCCGCCGCATAGGGAGAAAGATAGATACCGATGTTGGGAAGACCAAAATAAAGGATAAACAGCTGAACCACCAGGGGGGTACCCCGGAAGATGGCCGCGTAGGTATCACAGACGCTGCGGACAAAGAATCTCCCGTAGGTTCTGAGGCATCCAACAATGACACCGATGAAAACACCGCCAAGGGCGGAAGGGATGATGAGAGCAACGCTCATGAGAAGCCCTCGGTTCAGCGCTTCAAACAATTCCTGGTAAAAAGGAGAAAGCGCCATTTTTAACGCCTTTCCCCAGTGATACGATTGAGTTTATCGCAAAAATCCTGACTCCGGGCCCCCGAAACCAATAACTCTTTTGGCTGTCCCTGTTCCACCACAGCCCCTGCTTCCATAAAAAGGATTTCATCGGCAAGGGTACGGATCAGACTGACCTGGTGGGTGGCCATGATCATGGTCATCCCTTTTTCAGCCAGGTTGCGGATCACATCAAGCACCTCGCCCATAACCTCAGGATCCAGGGCCGAGGTGGGTTCATCCAGCAAAAGCACCTTGGGGTCCATGGCCAATGCCCTTGCAATGGCAACCCGCTGTTTTTGCCCCCCGGAAAGTTCCGCCGGATATAAATGTGTCTTGTCTGCTAACCCCACCTGGGCGAGCTCTGCCATGGCCCTGACCGTTGCTGCCTTTTTGCTCATTTTTTTAACCTTGCAAAGGGCAATGGTCAAATTATTAAGAGCAGTTAAATGATCAAACAAATTGAAATCCTGAAAAATCATCCCCACCTGCTGCCGAAAGGCATAGAGTTCCTTTTTATGGGTGATATCCACGGGTTTTTCTTCCAGCCAGAACTTCCCGGAATCCGGTGTCACCAGGCAGTTCATGCACTGCAGCAGGGTGCTTTTCCCTCCCCCGGAAGGCCCGATGAGAATTTTGATTTCCCCCTTGCCCAAACTTAAATCCACTCCCTTGAGAATGGCTTCGCCATTAAAAGATTTTCTTATGTTTTCCACTCTGAGAATGGGATCACCCATGGGTTTACATTCCTTTGTTCGAATAGCCTGGTATTCTGACGGTTTTTTCCAATTTTGACAAAGCCATAACACCGGCCCATGTCAAAACAAAATAAATAAGCCCTGCAATAATATACAAGGGAAGGTGCTCGTATGTCCGGGAAGCAATAAACTTAGCCCGGGCCATGATCTCCGGTGCCCCCAGAACAAAGGCCAGGGCCGAGTCCTTCAGGACAATGGAGAACTCGTTGGACCAGGCCGGTATGGACAATCGCAATACCTGGGGAAGGATGATACTGGTAATGGCCGTAAGGTCACTCATGCCGATGGCGCTGGCTGCCTTAAACTGGCCCTGGGGAAGCAGAAGAATGGCACCCCTGAAGATATTTGCCTGGTAAGCCGCCGTGGTCATTCCAAGAACCACCATGACCGCTGCAACAGCGCCTAGGTTGAGGCCAATATAATTAAACAGCCCAAAATAAAAGAGGAAAAGAAGAACCAGAATCGGGACCCCCTGGAAAAACCAGATGTAGACCCCAATGACCCGTTTAAGAAAGGGGTGACCGTAGACCTGCCCCACGGCCATGCAAAGCCCCAGAACAAGTCCCAGTGCCATGGCACCCACCACGATCACAAGGGTTATCACGCCTCCCTGGAGAAGATAGGGCAACGATTCTTTTATGGCGTTAAAACTTTCTATCATTTTATCACGCTTCAACCTTAATGCCTGGGCCCGGACCAAAAAGCCCAGGCCCAGGCCCAGCAACCTTATTTTATATCGTATTTTTTAACCAGTTCTTTCCAATGGGGAGAGGCCATCAGTCTTTTCAGGCCTTCGTTTATATCGGCCATGAGCGTTTTGTCCTCTTTGCGGATGGCATATCCAAAATCTTCTGAATGCATGCCAAAGGTACCAAGGACCTTAACATCTTTTTTACCGACAGCATCCTTTGCAGGGGCATCGTCCATGGCAGCCGCAGCAATTCTTCCGTTGAGGATATCCTCAACCGCCAAAGGAGAAGAGTTGTAATATCGAAGTTCAAAGTTCCATCCGTTTTTCTTGGCTCCTTCCTTGAGCCATTTGGCCTCGGTGGTTCCCTGCTGAACCCCGATGAGTTTCTTGCCGTGAAGCAGATTGTCCAGGGTCAAATCAGACCCCTTTTGAACCACCATTACCTGTTTAATTTTCCAATAGGGGTTGGTAAAGGCAACCTTTTTCAGCCGGTCCGGGGTAATGCTCATGCCCGAAGCAACCATGTCGATTTTTTTAGTCAGCAGACTGGTCACAATCCCGTCCCAATCAAAGGCCTGATGTGTCACCTCATAGCCCATCTCCTTTGCGATCCAATTCATGGCTTCCACGTCAAAACCGTTGGGGGTACCTGTTTTATCAATAAAAGCAAAGGGAGGAAAGTTGGCATCGATTCCATTTACAATTTTCTTACCTGCCAGAGCCTGGCTGCTTCCTGCCAAGAGAAGTGCCATGATACCGGCCAGGATTACCAGATTTCTTTTAAACATTTTATAGCTCCTTTTTTTAGTTCATGTATCGGGAGTGGGGTTCACTCCAGTTCCATAAAATCAGCCGGGTGCCATACCAGCACCCGGCTCAATAACATCATATTTTTTTATTTAACACAAAACCGGCTTCATTGTCTTGATTTTTTTCCGGAATATTATTCTATTTTCTTCCCTGCTGTTTTTTCAACCAGACAAACAATCCAGTCGGCAATCGCTTTTTGACTCACCCCTTTGATCTCCTTCCGGACAAGTTTCAGGGAAAGTTCGGCCCGGGCCATGGTCTTTTTCCCCCCAGCAGACCCAAATTTCCCAAAGGCCTCCTTGGCTGTATTTCCCGCTCCTTTTCTCAATCCGTCATTGCGAAAAATAATAATCAGCTCTTTTCCCATTACCCCGGAAATGACGCTCCAATTGACCCGGGCCATGGTCAAGAAAAAATCTGCCACCACCACCAGCTCATCGGGTTTGGAAATAATGCCGGCATGGAAAAAGGCCCGGTTGTTGATAACCTTTCTTTTTTTGATGGCCTGGCCTAGAAAATCCATGTTACTCTCTGTTATCAATGTCCGCTCCACCTTTGTGACGATATGCATGTCTGCAAACCGATACAAATACTGAAAGGCCCGGATATCCTTAAGACTTGTCTGACGGGTAAAATCGGCCGTATCGGTTTTTATACCGAGCATCAGGGCGGCGGCAAGTTTTGCAGAAGGCTTGATTTTCAATGCTTTTAAATATTCGGTCATGAGGGTGGAACAAGCACCATACCCGGGCCGGATATCTGCATAGGCAGCCTTGTCACAGGACAGGGGGTGATGATCGATAATGGCATCATAGGTAAAGGGCAAAAATGCCTCATTGTGATCCTGCTGGGAATCCACCACCACAAACCGCTGAAAATCATCTTTTTTTATGGATTTCAAGGGAATAAGGCCGGACTCGGTATACTCAATCATGGCAAGGTTATCCGGGCGGCTGATCCTGTTAAAATGGGCAATGGTAACCTCTGCAACCTTTCGCCAGAGGATTCGTTTGATGGCCATGGCAGAGCCAATGGCATCGGGATCTGCATTGATCACCACCAGCACCCGGTCTCCCTTTGAAAACAAGGCCAAGAACTTTTTTATTCTCTCACTATTTCTCATTTACTGCCGCCCCCCTAAGGGATCTTTCCCTGCAGTTGCTGCTGAAAAACAGGGTAATAGTAATAAAAGTGTATCCTAAAATGGCCAACAGAGCAAACCAACCGTAGAAAACCCCTAGGGGAGCTAAAACGATAGCGGTTAGCCAATGGACAAAAATAACCGTGGGAGAATGCAGCTTGATGGGAAAGTCATCAAACCGACAAATCAAGGACAAACCGCAGAGGTTCCAGCCATAAAGGGAGGCAAAAACGTGCATGTGGAGCAGCCATTTCGTTCGTTCCGGGTTATAGTCGTCTCCCATCTGCAAAAAAATATAGAGAATACCGGAAATGGCCGTAAGAATCAAGAATCCGATACCCGATGTTAAGAACAGCTTTTGCTGCATCTTGTCGGCAAAGGTTGAGTACAAATAAAATACCGTGACAACGGCGACAAAAAGAGCGGTTGTCACAAATATCTGGGGTATAAAGCGTTCAAACAGGATAAAGATGAAAAAGATAATCACCCCCAGGGTAATGGTCCAGAAGCAAAGTTCCATAATCACTTTCCGGCCGGACCCTTCAATCTTTTTCAACATTGAAAAAACAAGGGAAAGGGTGATCAGGGACAAGGGAAAAGAAAACCCCAGAAAAAAGGTGTTTAAGGTCAACTTTTCCATGGTCACCCATTTAAAATATTCATTGTTCAAAATCACCAGGGATGCCATGGCAATACCCGTGGAAAGGCAGAGCAAAGCGGCCTGATGGAATTTGTCCGACACACTGACTTTGTTTTGAAAAAACTGAAGAGGAAGAACAGAAAATTTTTCGATTCTCACCTTTTCCACTAATATATAAAGCCCCACAGAAACAAGCATGGTCAAAGGATAGACCAAAAAAAATGCGGAAAAGGCATAGATAAGAGACCCCAGAAAAAACAGCCGCACGGTTTTGGAGACCCTTGCCTGACCTTCGGTATAATACAGCAAAATAGAGCCGCCGGTGCATAGATTAAACAAAAAGATATGGAGCCGTTCAAAACTATAGGTTTGAACGGGAAAATATATATCGATGAACCCGAATGCCAGGGCTGTAATCATCAAAAAAGAGAACAAGGCTTTTAATTTGTTATTCATTGGGGAATCCGTTTTAAGTTATCTGGTTTATTGGATTATACTTGTATCACCTTCCCAGCATATCTTTCAATGCCGGGAGCAACTCATTATGCTCAAACACAAAGCCGCTTTTTAGTAATTTTTCCGGAACCACCCGGGCAGAGGTCAAAAGGGTCTCTTCGCCCATATCCCCCCACAACCCAATGGCGGCCCACCGGGGAAGAACAGAAAAGGCCGGACGTGAAAAGACCCGGCCAAGGGAGCGGGTAAATTCTTTGTTTGTCACGGGCTGGGGAGCTGTCAGGTTGACCGGCCCTTGAATGGCCTTATTTTCTAAAATATGGAGGATACCGGCGAGCACATCATCCATGCTGATCCAGCTCATGTACTGACCTCCATGGGACAGCCTTGTACCAAACCCCAAAGAAAAGGGCAGCATCATCCTGGCAAGGGCTCCTCCGGCCGGGGTAAGGACCACCCCGAACCGCAATTGAACCGTCCGAATTCCTGCGGATTTCGCCGTTAAAGAAGCTGTTTCCCATTGGTCACACACAGAGGAAATGAACGAGTCTCCTTTTGTCTCATTTTCCGTGAGGACCCGGTCTCCGCCCTCACCATATAACCCAATGGCAGACGAGGAAATAAAAATGGAGGGAGGGCTGGCCATTTCACTCATTTTTTTTGCCAGCAGCGTGGTGGGGGCTACCCGGGAATCAAGGATCAACTGCTTCTGATCCTTTGTCCATTTGCCCCGAGAAATATCCACCCCGTTCAAATTGATCACCGCATCAATGGGTCCTGCTTTTACCATATCCAGGATATCATTGTAGGGATCCCAATAAAGTTCATCTTCGGCCAGGTGTGACGGATCCCGGACCAGACGGATCACCTCGTGGCCGCAGGTCCGCAGAAAAGGCACCAGAATCGAGCCGATGGTACCGCTGGCACCGGAAATGAGGATTCGTTGTTTTTTAACTTTGTCTGCCCGCTGTTCCAGATCATGTTTCAACACCCGATGGCGGTAGTCAAACACCCTTTCCAATTGCCGTTTGGCATGGCCGTAAAAGGGAAGGCTTAAAAACCCCAGAGGCAGTTTATACTCAACCCGGTCCTCCATAACGGCCCTGTTTTTACCCTGGGCATGGAATAAATGGGTATGGACCCATTTGCCAAAGGGGCCCTTTGTCTGGTGATCCTGGAAAAGAACATTTTCCTGATAGGCGATATGTTCGGCCTCCCAGATCATGGGAATTTTTAAAAGGCTCATTTGGAACCGAACCTGGACCCCTTTATCGATGCCATTGCCGCTGCGGGAAATAAGCCGAAGGGGTGTCCAGGGCGGCGTCAGCCTCAGGATAGCCCCATTCCTGGCATGCCAGGCAAACAATTGTTCTACTGGCACATTAATGGTGATTTTTTTTGTAAATATCCGATCGTTCATGATATCTCTTTTATTAAATGATTCATTGATTTTAAAGGCCTTATACTATAATAATACCAATCAAGTTGAAACCTTTTTTTATCATCCATCTTGGGCTATCATTGCAGGCACGGCCTTTGCAATAGTTTTTTATTTGTTCTTTATTGGTCTTGAATTTAAACTGACAATACAATGATCGAGTGTAAGATGATTTGTTATTATTTAACTTTTTTTGGAGGATATGATGATGAGTAACTATGAATGCCCCTGCGGATATGTATATGACCCTGCCCAAGGAGACCCTGACAATGGTGTTGCCCCTGGAACTTCATGGGATGACCTTCCTGAAGACTGGGTCTGCCCCCTTTGTGGCGCTGCCCAGGAAGATTTTGAAAAACTGGATGATTAGATTTTAAAGAGGTATTTACATGTATAAGCCCATTGAAATAGCAGACGGGGTATTTTCTGTTGGATGCCGGGACTGGGATATCCGTGATTTCCACGGCTATTCAACCTATGAAGGCACCACTTACAACGCCTTTCTGGTTCTAGGCGAAAAAAATGTTCTCATTGATACGGTCAAGGAGCACTTTGGCGATGAACTGCTGGCCAATATCAGCAGAATCATCGACCCGAAACTCATTGACATTGTCATCAGCAACCATACCGAAATGGATCATTCCGGTTCCATTCCAAAGGTGATGCATAAAATCGGGGAAGACAAACCCATCTATTGTTCCAAAATGGGCGCCAAAAACCTGGAAGCGCACTTTAACCGGAAATTCAATTTTCAGGTGGTGGGAACCGGAGATACGCTCGAGATTGGGAACCGGACCTTTTCCTTTCTTGATACAAAAATGCTCCACTGGCCGGACAGCATGTTTACCTATCTTGCCGAAGAGGCCATCCTCTTCTCAAGTGATGCCTTTGGCCAGCACTATGCCGGAGACATGTTCTTTGATGATGAGATCGGCGATGAAATCATGCCCCATGCCCGGAAATACTATGCCAACATCCTGCTTCATTTTTCCCCCAGGGTCCAGGCATTGCTCAAGGATGTGGCCAATCTGAACCTGAAAATCGACATGATCTGCCCGGACCACGGAATTCTCTGGCGGGACAACCCGTCCAAGATCATCGACGCCTACGACACATGGTCCAAGCAGGAACCCACCCGAAAAGTTGTGATCATCTTTGATTCCATGTGGGAAAGCACTGCAAAAATGGCCCGGGCCATCACCAGCGGAGTTGAATCCGAAGATGTCAATGTCAGACTGATGAACACACGCAAATGGCATAGAAGTGATATCATAACAGAAATATTGGATGCCGGTGCCATTGCCGTGGGATCCCCCACACTGAACAATAATATTTTCCCTGTGATTGCCGACGTCATGGCCTATATCAAGGGACTTCGTCCCCAGAACAAAATTGCGGCAGCCTTTGGATCCTATGGTTGGAGCGGTGAAGCCGTTAAAATTTTGAACAAAGATTTTGAAGAGATGAAACTTACCATTATTGATCCGGGTGTTAAGATTCAATATGTACCTGATGAAGCAGATTTAGAACGTTGTTTTGAGCTAGGCGTAAAACTGGCAAAAACACTCAAAAAGAACTTATCTTAACCATATAATAAATTTGGAGGGAAGAATGGCCAACGAGTTCTGTGCAAATGATATCCTGGAGATAGCAAAGCAGATTGAAATAAACGGTGCACGCTACTACCGGGAAGCCGCCAACCGGGTGGATGAAAAGAATCACAAACAATTTCTTATGGGCCTTGCTGAAATGGAAGATACCCATGAGAAAACCTTTGCCAACATGCAAAAAGGCCTGGCAGGTTCAGCAATTTCAACCATGACATATGATCCTGAAAATGAGAGCGCCCTTTACTTAAAAGCCCTTGCCGACACCCGGATCTTTTTTGAAAAAGATCAACCGGAAACCACCATGAAAGGAATTCTTGCCGCTGCCATCACAGCTGAAAAAGATTCCATTGCCTTTTATCTTGGCATGAAAGAACTCATTTCCGAAAAAATGGGCAAATCCAAGATAAACGATATTATCAAAGAAGAAATGAGCCACATACAAATGCTTGCCGGAAAATTGATGGAATTCAAATAGATTCAATCCAACAAAACAATAAAAAATCCCACTGTTTTTCAAAGAAAATACAGTGGGATTTTTTTTACTAACCGAAACTCCTTTAAACAAGAATCAGGGAGGATCAGGATTTCCAAAGGCCGTGGAGATTACAATAGGCCAATGCAACCACCTTATCAGAATCGGTCTTAAATGTGGCTTCCGGCGTACTTGTGGGCGTCAGCATCTGCCGTTGTACATAGTTCCCCTCACAGCTGACAAGCTCAATCCATTCGATCCAATGATCGGCGGTCATGGGATGGGCCACACTGCCAACCTTGACCAGGTAACCGCCATCCACTCGCTCAACAACCGGTATATGCTTTTCCACTGCTGCATCCACTGTATTTTCCACCAAACGGTCCATTGCCTGGCCGCAGCACATAACCGGTGGTGTCTCTCCATGGAGGACCTGTGCGATATTGCCGCATTTTTCACATTTGTAAATACCCATTTTCTCTGCCATTGAATTCACTCCTTTTTTTTGGTGTTTTATTTGAACGAACTGATGATCGATTAAAAAATAGAGTTGATAATTTTATATGCTATTTATAAAAAATTTACCATGAATATCTGAAGAAGTTGATATTAAAATCTGTTCCATCCATTCAGTTTTCAATTTTATTTCATCCTGATCTTTTTCAGCCTGGGTTACCTCTTTAAAAAGAGAAGCCATTTGAAAATATATTTCGTTTTTGGATTTTAATGCCCCGTAAAAGTTTACAGACACTACTTGAGAGTTTTTTTCCAATCCTTTCCCCTGTTTTTTTTTCTTTTTTTGATCGTTAAATTCAGCCATGTACATTCCTCCTGAAGTATCAATCACAACCTTATATTTTTGCACTGAACGTTTTTTTGCAAGCATCATACCAAACAAGGCGATTCTTTAATAATATTACATAACAGGTCTCGGTTGAGTATAAAGGTACGCAAAGGGGCCCCTTGAATACAGATCTGTCTCAGACAGTCGTATCACTAACCCTCTTTGTTCAGTACAAATATGTCCCAGGTGGTAAAAAAATCAAGGCCTAATTTTCTGTTTATATGACACCTTGTAAAAATTTCGGACGGGTTATGGTGGATTGAACAAGATAGAGACTATTCCGGATATATCAACTCAAGGCTGTTGATCATGGTGGACAGATGATCTTTCTCCGCCTCGGCCAGGGTAAAAAACATGTTCTTAATCACCGGCCCCTTTGAACGCTCAGCCATGGTCTTATATAGATCATAGGCACAAAACTCCAAGTCAATGGCAACCTCAAGGATATCGACTTTATTTTCAGGAGAAACCCCATCCAGGAACCTATTCATTTCGCCAAGGGACTTTCCCCCCTCAAGGATATCCCCCGGACATCTATCAAAAACATCCTCAAAGGAAAGACTGCCGGATTCATGGGCAGAAAGCATTTTGAATATGATCTTTGCATGGCCCACCTCGGCCTGGGACATCTTGACCATGGTCCCATGCAAGGGGGTTCCGATAAATTTTTTCTTTGCAGCGTTATAAAAAAGAAACGCCCCTTTTTCAAAATTAATGGCGCGTTCCATAACCGCCACCAATGTCATGCCGGAAGAGAAAAGATCCACCCGGGGAACGTCCAGAAGAATTTCCCCGGTATAGGCCATCATGCCCCCCCTCAAATGAAAGGCATTCTCTTTTTTCAGTCCCACGTCGGTTGCCAGCACAACAGCCACCGTTGACCGGCTGCCGTGGCGGCAATAAAAAATCACCTTCCTTGTTTCATCAGAAACAAAGGGATCAAACTCAATCTTTGCCAGGGGGATATTCACCGCCCCCGGAATGTGGTCCAGGCGGTATTCCGCAGCCTGGCGGACATCCACGATTAGAAACGCCTTTTCCCTGGTGTCTGCAATCAATTGTTTCAATTGCTGGGCTGTTAGTTCGCACATTGTGCTAGCCTTTCTCTGGCTGGGGGTAGGCTATCCCAGATGCTGCGCAATTCTTCCATATGTCGGATCAGAACCCCCATATAAGCCGCCTCTAATTCCAGCATTTGTTCATCTTTTTTCCGAAGCCACTCCGAGAGCCAGGCAAACCGCAGGGCCAAAATATACTCGGGAAAATACTGCCACCCGATGGGGCTGATAATCCCGGCAGACCTGATCTTGCCTAAAAAGGTGGTAACCATGGGCATGGCAAGCCCTTCGGGGTCTTCTATCCCGGCGCACCCCAAAAGGTTGGCGGCGTCATAGCAATCGGGTTTCAGGCCAGCAAATTCCCAGTCAATCACAGCCCTTATCCGATGCTGATCCCAGAGCACATTCAGGGGATGAAAATCCCCGTGGCAAAATGTTTGGGGCAAACGATCATGGACATCCATGAAATTTTGCCCCAAAAAATCCGAAAACGGGGAATAGCGATCAACCATCTTTGGTTCATGGTCCCGCATATCTGCAAACAATTTTAAAATATAGGATTTAATGGAAAAAGGGGTAAACGAGATTTGACCTGAAAGATCCCGGGATGCCGATTGCATTTGAATCAAGAACAGGGCCATATTTTTCCCGATCTCGGCCGAACCAAGCCAGTCGGGTCGCGCAAGCCCGGTACTGTCCAAAAAGGGGGAAATCTGAAAACAATTTCCCTTAAAAAAAGGAAGAAACTCGCCTTGTTGGGTTCGTTGCCCCCCCAATGCCTGGACGAGACCCTGGCCGTTTAAATGGTCAATGGTGCGCGAGACCCTCTCCCGGACAATAAATTTTTCCCTGGGAAATTTTTCCAGCAAAAAAAGCCGCCCTGAAACCGTTTCAATAACGGCCCTGGAAAGGGAGCGCGCAGGGCTTCCCTGTATATCAAACTCTTGACGAACCTGCTTAAAGCAAATACCCCATTGGTCTTTCATCCATTGAAGAAAGACCCTGTCGTTTGTCTCAAATAATTCGTTCAATAGCCTTTTCCAATTTTAAATCATGGCCGCAATGCTTTTTCCATATTCCTGGCATGCCTTCATCCCGCCTTCCACCCAGCTGGCCTTGAGCATCAGGGGGCCTGCTGCAACCATGTTCATGCCATAAATATTGGCCATGGTATCAAAAATTCTTCCCGGCGCTTCCCCGCTCCAGCCGAAGGCACCAAAGGCCCCACCGGGTTTTCCTTTCAGTTCTGCCCTTTCTGCAATAAACAAAAGCTGTTTCATGGAGGTAATCATTTCCCCGTGATAGGTGGCCGATCCAAAAACATACCCGTCGTATCCTTTTAGGTCTTCTTCGTTTTTTATTTCATTTATTTTTTTGACATTAGCCTCATGCCCTGCAATACGAATGCCTTCTCCAATAAGATTGGCAATCCCCTTTGTTTCGTCGGATCTGGTTGCAAAAACGATTAAAAATTTTCCCATGAGCCCTCCTTAAAATAAGCTACCCAGGCGATTTTAAAAAAAACGCCTCACAAATGATATTTAAAATAATATTCTTGAATCTGCCATTTTAATGGTCTTTGTTCCGGTCATGAACATGGCTTTTTTTAGTGTTGCGTGAACATGTTCCAGGTGAAGCTTGACACCAAGCGTTCCGCCGCCAACAGCGGCCCGGATAATATCACGGCCCAGGAGCACGACATCGGCCCCAAGGGCCAGCATTTTTAATACATCATACCCAGTCCTCACCCCGCCGTCCACCGTGATGGTGATGGAACTGCCCACCTGTTCCCGAATAAGGGGCAGGACCTCTGCAGTTCCAGGCGTGGCATCCAGCACCCGGCCCCCGTGATTGGAAACCCCGATAACCGAGACTCCTGCGTCCACACATTTTTGAGCCTCATCCGGCCGCATGATTCCCTTGGCAATAAAGGGCAGAGATGAAAACCGCACCAGTTCTTCAATATCTTTTACACTTTTTTTAAATACCGGCTGGCCATGCCGGGCCATGATGGTGGAACCGGCTCCATCCAGATCCAATCCAACGGCCTTGCATCCATAGGATTCGGCCCGTTCTATCAATTCTTTGAGCACCTCCTGGGACCTAGGTTTAAATATGGGAATACCATATCCACCGCAATCTCGCATGGCATTGAGAGAGGGATGGTTCTCCCGGGTATAAAACCAGGTATCTCCCCTCAGCCCGATGGTGCCCGCCTCTTTGGATCCCAAAAGGACCGATTTACAAAAGCTGATTTCATCAAGTGCATCATTATACTTTTGAGCCCCAGCCGTTGAAGAGGCCATCACCGGAAAATCAAGGTCCATCCCGAGAAAAGAACAGCGGGTATCCGGCTCAAAATGCTCCCCGACCACGGACATATTAAACCGGACATTGGCAAGGGCTGTCCCATTGGCCCGAAAAGACTGGCCGGATCCGGCCCCCCCAAGACCAATGGGCTTTCCATAGGCTTCCTTCTGGCAAATTTTATCAAAATTCCCGTCACATGAGGGATAGACCGCACAGATGCCCTTCATTTTTGTTCTGGCAGCGTCCCGGACCGCATCCAGGCTCTGGGGAATGGATTGTTTGTCCATGATCATCCGCTCATCGGATTGACAGGTATCGCAAACACTGGGTTTTTCTTTACTTGTAAATTCAGAATGACAAACAGAGCAATACCACAGGCTCATTGATTTTCTCCTTTAAAATTTGGATCCGGTTAAACACTTCATCAAAAGAATCAGGCCTGGCTCAAGATATCATTCATTGGATCTTTGGCAAAGCAATATTCAACCAAGTCCTTATTTTTTCCATAAAATAAAGCAGGCCCCAGGTTGAATGACTTTAACCTTGCCAAAACGGTACAAAATATGCAAAATAATAAATTATCGGATAACAAGATCAAGAGATAAAATCGAATAACAAGATTGGAAAATTCTAAAAAGTTGCACCATGGATTCTGATTGTTCAAACCACTTGTTAACAGACAGACCTTAAATTAAGGAGATCATAATGGTCACGGAAAAACCCACACTCTATGCGCTGAGCACCTGCAGCCATTGCAAATCAACAAAAAAATTATTCACTGAATGTGATGTTGAATATAACTATATAGAAGTGGATGACCTGGAGGGAGAAGAACGCAAAGCCATTTTGGCAGATATCAAAGCCTTGAATCCACGGTGCTCCTTTCCCACCGTCAAAATCAACGAAACGGTGATTGTCGGATACAAGGAAAAAGAAATTAAAGCAGCATTGGGGATAAAAAATGAAAGTTGAACAACTTTATGCAGCATTAAAAAAATCACAGGAAGCCCGCGGCATCTATTTTAATAAAGACAAAGACCTGGTATTTGAACTGCTGGAAGCACTGTTGCTCAACAAGGAGCGTTACGGGTATATGGCCTGCCCCTGCCGCCTGGCCTGCGGGGACAGGGAACAAGACAAGGATATTGTCTGCCCTTGTGATTACAGGGAACCGGACCTGGAAGAATTCGGCACCTGTTATTGCGCCCTCTATGTATCAGCGGCCTTGAACAATAATGAAAGAGAGGCCCAATACGTCCCGGAAAGAAGACCCCCTGAAAAAATGTTTTAACGTCAATATTTTAATGTCTGGGAGATACCCATGAACGAAAATGAAAATGTATGTACGCCTGTATTAAATACCGGCCTCCGGGGAATTGAGGTAGCAAGCTCCAAGATATGTGATGTAAAGGGCAAGGAAGGCAAACTCATCTACCGGGGTTATTCGATTGAAGGGTTGGCAAAAAAGGCAAGCTTTGAAGAAACCTGTTTTTTACTCCTCTATGAACGGTTGCCCCGAAAAAAAGAACTGGAAAATTTTGACCAGAGTTTAAAAAGCAAACGCCGGGTACCGGAGAATCTGTTCCCCTTTTTAAAATCCCTGCCCCGGAACATGAATCCCATGGACGTTCTCCAGATGGCAACCCCCTTGCTCATCCAAACCGATGCGACCGCAGGAAAAGAAGGCATGGAAAACACCCTTTACAGTGCAGAAAACCTCATTGCAGGGTTGCCCACCATTACAGCAGCCTGGGACCGCATCCGGAACGACAAGGAGCCCATTGCAGCGGACAACAGCCTGAACCATGCTGCCAATTTTTTGTATATGCTCAATGGAGAAGCGCCTGACAAGGAGACCGCCCATTTCTTTGATGTAAGCCTGGTCCTCCATGCCGAGCATTCCTTTAATGCCTCCACATTTACGGCCCGCCAGGTGGCGTCCACAAAAGCCCATATCTATGCATCCATATCCGCGGCCATCGGCTCCCTTTCCGGGGCCCTCCACGGCGGGGCCAATGTCCGGGTCATGAAAATGTTAACGCAAATAAATACCATTGATAAAATCGATAGCTACATTAATGATATTCTGGATAAAGGGGGGCTTATCATGGGCCTTGGCCATGCCGTATATCAAACCGATGACCCCCGGGCCAAAATTATCGATCCCATGTCCAAACGAATGGGAGAGTTATCCGGAGATACCCGCTGGTACGAGTTGTCAAAGGAACTTGAGATCAGGGGTAAAAAAGCCTTCATGGAACGAAAAAATAGGGAAATATTTTGCAATGTAGACTTTTACTCCGCCTCCCTGTTTTATGCCATGGGCATTACAACGGATCTGTTTTCCCCCTTATTTGCCATCTCCCGGGTCAGTGGATGGAGTGCCCATGTCATTGAAGAACAATTTGCCATGGCAGCCCCCAAGCCATCTCTTTACAGGCCGGGAGCCGCCTATGTGGGGGATTATTGCGGACCGGATGAATGCATGTATACAGGAATTGATGAACGGTAACGCTTTGCTTTTTATGACATATTTTATAACATTTTTTATAACAAGGAAAAAAAAGAATGAAAAAATGGCAGTGCAGTGTTTGTAAATATATTCATACGGGAGAGACACCTCCAGAAAAATGCCCGGTGTGTGGGGTCGGCAGTGAAAAATTTGTACTCATTGATGCCGGGGATGATGCTCCTGTCCCGGCAGCAGACAAACCCCTGGCAAGTGCAGCTGAAAAACCAGCAGCCCCGGCAGCGAAAGCGCCCTCTAAACCTTCGACACCAGCGCCTGCAAAACCCGCCAACTTGTATGAACGAATCATCGGCTTCATGATCAAGCACCATGCCCATCCGGTATCGGTCCATTTTCCCAACGGCATCCTGCCGGTTGCGGTCGTCTTGTTTCTTCTGGCCTGGGTGTTTAATACAGAACTTTTTGCCAAAGCCGGGTTTATCAATCTAATCTTTGTGATCCTGGCCCTGCCCTTTGTTCTGTTTTCAGGCATCATTGAATGGAAAAAGAAATATAACCAGGCCCTTACCACGATTTTTAAAATAAAAATCATGGCAGCCGCCCTCACGACCACGGCCTGCCTGATATCCGGGGTCTGGTATCTGGTCAACCCGGATGTGCTGTCCTCTTCCAATGCCTGGATTTTTATTCTGGTCAATGTGATCATGCTGGCAGCTGCCGGCATTGCAGGGCTCATCGGCGGGAAACTGGTCTTCAAAGATTAGATCTCAAGAACAAGCCCCACCGGACAATGATCCGATCCCAGGATCTCATTATCGATAAAGGCCTCTTTGACAAGGCCTTTGTCGATGAGATCCTGGGTCACAAAGAAATAATCGATGCGCCACCCGGCATTGTTCTTCCGGGCACTGAACCGATAGGACCACCAGGAATATTTTATGGTGTCCGGATGGAAATGGCGAAAGGTATCCACATATCCCATTTCCACCATTTTATCCAGCACATCCCGTTCAACCCTCAAAAATCCCGACCGTTTTGAATTGGGCTTGGGATTTTTCAGGTCAATATCATTATGGGCCGTATTAAAATCTCCTGTGATGATCAAACTTTTGCCTTCATCTCGCAACCCTTGGGCATATTCCAGAAACCAGTCATAAAAGTCCATTTTATAAGCAAGCCTGTCATCACTCATCTGGCCGTTGGGAAAATAAATATTAAAGAGGGTAAAGGCATCATAATCCATTTGGATCACCCGGCCCTCGCCGTCAAACCGAGGATTTGCAAAATCAGTAATCACCTTTGCCGGAACCGGCTTTGAATAGGCTGCCACCCCGCTGTACCCTTTTTTCACCGTGGAATAATTCCAGAAGGATTCAAAGGAAGGCTGGTTTATCATTTCATGGGTGCGCTGGTCCGCTTGAAGTTTGGTTTCCTGGAGCATTAAAATATCCGGGGCCATGGTTTTTATAGACCCGAAAAAATCTTTTTTCACCACAGCCCGCAGGCCGTTCACATTCCAGGAGATCAGTTTTATGGTTTGTTTTAGTGTCATGGGGTAGTCTCGCTTTAAAAATTAAGGAGATAGATCATCGTCCCTCAAGGAGCATGATCCTGGCATCGGCGATGACACACCGATCCTTTGTACAGATGACCGGGTTGAGATCAATGGACTGAAAGTTTTCCTCCAGGTCCATGATCAAAGATGAAAATTTCACCACCAGATCGGTGAGCCGCTCCATGTTCACCCCGGGTTTTTTGCGGTACCCCTTGAACAGCTTTTTCGCCTTGAGGGAATTGACCATGGACGTCACATCCCCAGGGGTTACCGGGGCCATGCGGATGGCAGTATCATTATAAATTTCCACGGAGGTCCCTCCCAGACCCAGGACAATCACCGGCCCGAACTGGAAATCATTTTTAGCACCAATGATGATTTCAAGGCCTTGCACCATTTCCTCCACCAGGATCTGTTCACACCCCTGGAGGGTTTTGAGCCGGGTCATCTCCTGTTCAAGCCTTCGTTCATCATAAATGCCCGTGACAACAGCATCAAATTCAGTTTTATGGAGAATTTTTTCAGATACGGCCTTGGCCACCACAGGCCCAGGGGAATGTTTTAAAAATTCCCTGGCAACCTCAATGGAATCGGTCAGAACAAAATTGGGGACATCAAATCCCCGGTTTGCCATGATCTGTTTGGCATCGGGTTCCAATACCCACCCGCGGTTCTTTGAACGTTCAAGAATACCCTTGTATAGTTGACTTAACATGGTCTGCACCTCTTTAACGCCTTTGCCATGAGCACGGCACCTTCCACTGAAGATGCCACGGGAATGTTGTTGAGCTCAAACCCTTCGATGATGATCTTGTATTTGTCTTCATTGGGAACATAGGCAATCATGGGTTTGCCTTCGTTCCTGGCCACCTGGGAAAGCTTGGCACCGATATCAGCTGAGATACCCGGAGAATAGGGCAACAGCAGGGCCAATATGCAATCAATGTTTTCATCCCGGGACAGGTGGCGCACCGAAGTCTCAATATCGCTGTCCACACAGGACCCGGTCAGATCCATGGGATTGGTCAAAGAGGCAATATTTCTGATTTCAACGGAGAGGTTCTCCCTTATATTTCCAACGGTTTGAGAAGAAATCCCGGGGATGTTCACCCCCTGTGCGGCACAGGCATCTGCCGCCACCACCCCGTGGCCGCCGCTCAGGGAAACAATTCCCACATTCCCCCGGATTCCCTTGGGATAACAGCTTAGGGCCTCACAAAAAGAGGTCAGTTCATATTCATTGTCAGCTTCAGCCACACAATATTGTTTCATGATTTCGGAAAAAACCCGGTAATCTCCGGCAAGAGATGCTGTATGGCTGGAGACAGCTGCCATTCCCTTTGGGCTTTTGCCTGCCTTTAACACCACAATGGGTTTGGAGCAGCGTTCCGCCCGACGGATAAATTCGCGTCCCTCTCCTTGCTCAAATCCTTCAATGTAAAAGGCAATCACCCGGGTTCCAAGGTCAGCCTCAAACCAATCCATCATGTCTATTTCCCGGAGAACGGCCTTGTTGCCGATACTCACCCCCAGGGAGATACCAATTCCCTGGCCTGCAAATTTTACCATCTGGTCCACAAGCACACCGCCGCTCTGGGAAACAAAACCGACATTCCCTCGTTCGGGCCGGACAATGCGTTCCCCGGGAAGAAAAAAGGTATCCACAACATCCGGGGCATAAATTCCCAGGCAATTGGGCCCCACAAAGGGAAAATCTGCCTCCCTTGCAATGTCGGTCACCCGTTTTTGAAGCGCGTGGTTGCCGGATTCGGCGAAGCCTCCGGAAACGATCACGGCCCCTTTCACCCCATTTTTAATGCAGTCTTCAACCACCCCGGGAACAAACTGGGCACGGACAGCAATAACAGCCATGTCCACAGACTCTTCAATATCCCCCAATTGCCGATACAAGGGTTCCCTGTTCAACAACCCCCCCTTGGGATTTACAGCATAGGTCTTGACCGGGTACCGCAAATGGTTTTTTGTATAAATAACATTGGCAGGGTGGCTGTCATGGGTAGTGGAAACACCTATTACCGCCATTGAGGTGGGCCTGAAAAGATATTTAAGATCCATTGTTCTCCCTCGTTTGAGTTTTTTGTAAACCTTCCCTTAAAAGAATAGGGGAATTGACTGAGTTGCCAATTCCCCTGCAGTATTGGATCAATGATCCGATTAATTATCCTGGTCAGCCAGGTAATCGTCATACATGGTTTCAAGACCCAGTTTGTGCTTGGCTTCTTCCTGAACAAGGATCAAAAAAAGTTTTTTGGCATCTTCATGGTCTGTCTGTCCTGCAAGATCCGTATAAAGTTTAACCGCAATTTCTTCTTTTTTCATGGCAAGTTTGAGGATTTCAGGCATGGGCATGCCTTCTTCATATTCTTTTTCCACCATATAGTCAGAAATTTTGAGATCTGTGATTGTCTTGAATTCATAGGCATCAATTTTTTCTCTGTTGCCGGAAATATCAGATAAAAGGGCCACATGTTTTTCTTCTTCCTTTGAAAAACGTTCAAAGGTTTCCTTGAGGGAGGCACGGGTTGCCTGCTTTGCAAGGGACGCATAAAATTCAACTGCTTCTTTTTCTCTGTCAGTGGCAAAGGTTAGTATTTCATCAACTGATCCGAATTTCATGTTTCTTTTCCTCCTGATTGGGTTTAATTAATTAATATTTATCTTTTCAATAAATTATTACAAATCATTTCATAACACTAGTAATAACACTCATGCAAAAGCAAATTGTATACCAAATTTTTAAAAAATTAAAGACCCCGGCAAAGAGATTTTTATTGTTTTTCAAAAATATGAGCCAGGGCTACCCCTAAGTTCTTAAATTCAAATTCAAATCCCAGTTCGGTATGAATTTTATACCCCTTCTTCATCCTTTGACTCATAAGCAGATATTTCATCCCAGACAACCTCTTCACACGCAGCTGCTTCCTTTGCCAACGCATCATATAAAATTTGTTCTTCTTTTGAATCCCAGGGGATATCGTCATAGGGGGATACAAATTCAATCTGACTGATCCTCAGCCCCTCTTCTTCAATGACAGCCTCAATTCTTGGAATGGCCCCCCGGACATCCGGGGCTTTTAAAAACAAATAGACAAAACCGCCCACACAGTCTTCGTAGGCTGCCGGATCTAAAATATCAAATTCAACGCTTGTCCAATAAACAGTCATCATTATCTCCAGTTAAAGGTTTCAATTAAATTTCCGGGCGATATTTAAGCTGAACACCCTTTAAAAAATTGCGAAGCACCTGGTCTTTACAGGCGCGATAATGCCTGTTCTCAGGTTTTCTGAAAAATGCGCTCAATTCGGGCTTGCTAATACGCACATCTGTCATATTCATGATGTCGATGATATCCTCTGCCTTCAGATCCAATGCGATTCTTAATTTTCTAAAAATAATATTATTGGTCAATACCTGTTCAGGTTCGGGCTGGGAACCTTCTTTTTTACCCCGTCTATCAATGATAAACCCATTTAAAAAAACGGCCAGCTGGGCATCGCTGCATTCCTGAAATGCCGGGTCATCCTCCTTTTTAAGCCAGTCGCTAATCTTACTCCGGGTTGCCGGAAAATCTGCCAGGCCAAACACAGCCATCATTTTTGAATCGCTAAAATCAAAGGTATAGCGGATACGGCGCAGGATATCATTATTGGTCATACTCTTTTCCTCATTTTCAGTGTTGAATTGTTGAATAAAAAACCTGTACCCTTAAAAGAAGCCTTTGATTTTTCAATAAATTGACCAGTGGTATAAGAGGAGACCACCTTTCTCCAAAACATTCGGGCATCCTTATTTTTTAGGGTGATGGCGACTTCCCAAGGGCCAGGATACTGGTCAAAACTATATTCGGCCAATTTTCTCCCCCGCCCGCTTCGTCCATGCTGTTTTTGAACATAAAACTCTGCCATGGCAAAACCGTCACCATTGAACCGCAAGTGTTGATTGATCTGGGCAAAGCCAACAATCGATTCTGATTCCTTGAGAACATAAATCACTCGCGCTTCTGCCATGAAATCGTCTTGTAAATTCTTGATCCCCCCTTCACACCAGGCATCAAAGTTATAAATGGTATAAAACTTTCGCATCCTCCCCAGATACTCTCTGAAAATCGGGATTATGTCTTGGATGGTTTCCAGACGAACGATCATGATCTCCTATTTTTTTCTCCCCCGGGGGTTGCCTTTTTTTGACTTGCCACGCTGCTTTGTAATTTTTCTTTGATCGACAATCTCTCGAATGGCCTTGTCCGCCTTTTTTTCACTCGAAGGATTGTTGGGTCGCAATAGCACAAAATCAGGCACCACGCCCCCAATGGTAAACCCACTTACCTCTTCCCTGGGAATCTTTTGCTTGAGCAGGGCTTCAATGGCCTTTAAATGAGTCCTTTCTTCGGGACTGACCAGAGAGACAGCAATGCCACTGACCCCTGCCCGCCCGGTCCGGCCGATGCGGTGGATATAATCTTCAGGAACTTGGGGCATATCGTAATTTACCACATGGGGCAAATTGCTGATATCAAGCCCCCTTGCCGCCACATCTGTTGCCACCAGGGTACGGATCTCACCGTTCTTGAACTCTTTGAGGGTGCGGGTTCTAAAGGACTGGCTCTTGTTGCCATGGAGGGCAGCAGCAGAGATCCCTTTTTCAACCAGTCTCTCAGTCAGCTTGTTTGCCCCGAATTTTGTGCGGACAAAAACCAATATCTGGCTCCAGCGTCCCTGGGTTATCAGATGGATGAGCAGGTCCCGTTTATGGGATTTGTCCACCAGGTGAACCTTCTGGACTATGGATTCTGCTGCTGTATTGCTGGGGGTTACCTCTATATATTCCGGTTCCGCCAGCATTCGTTTGGCAAGATCCCGGATCTGTTGGGTATAGGTGGCGGAGAACAGCATGGTTCTGCGGTCTTCTGGAACCAGTTCCAAAACCTCAGAAATTTCCTTACTGAATCCCAGGTCCAGCATTCTGTCTGCCTCATCAAACACCAGAAACTCTATCTGGGATAAATTCAGGTCCCTATGACCGGCAAGATCCAAAAGGCGGCCCGGTGTTGCCACAAGGATATCAACCCCCCGCTTGAGCCGATCTATCTGGGGGTCGATGTTAACCCCGCCGTAAACAACAGTACACCGAATAGACACCCGCCGTCCATAGGCCTTGATACTCTCACCCACCTGGAGAGCAAGTTCCCTGGTGGGCGCCAGGATAAGGGCCCGGGGGTGTTTCCTTTTGTTATTCCCCCGACTCAACAATTCAACCAGGGGGAGGGCAAATGCATCTGTTTTTCCCGTTCCTGTCTGAGCCCGGGCAAGGATATCCCTGCCGTTGAGAATTACCGGAATGACCCGGGTCTGAATGGGAGTGGGAGTGGTATACCCCTTGGACTTAACGGCATTAAGCAATTCGACCCGAAGGCCAAGTTCATCAAATGACATGAATTATCTTCTCTTAAATTTTATGGTTTCACTTGCACCGGAACTTATACCATAATTGGGCGGGAATGTCCCGGTCTGAGTTAAATATAAATCCCCCTTGGAATCTAATATATCTCCCCAAGTTAATCCTTACTCATCGGGACAAAAAAATACTGGATACTACCTATTGTGGTTGAATGCGTTTCAAAAAAAACTAAAAGATACCAAATCTTGTGGTTCATCTTCCTTGGAAAAAGTGAACGATTCACGTTAAAGTGGTCGCTACCGCCAGCTCCGGGGTTCTGAGCAATTCTTTTGGAAGTCGTGCTCCAATTTTAATTTTCATCCAGCACTTTTCTGACTATCTTTGCCAGGTCTGTTCTGGAGAATGGTTTTTGAATAAAATCCATTCCCTCGTCCAGAACACCATGGTGGGCGATGGCTTTGGCCGTATATCCTGACATGAAAATACATTTGAGATTTGGAAATTGGGATTGCAGACGCTCTGACAACTCACGTCCATTCATTTCAGGCATAATCACATCGGTGAGGAGCAGGTGAATTTTTTTGAAGTTTTCCTTAGCCAGAGCAATGCCTTCAACCGGTGTGCATGCTGTCAAGACTTTGTAGCCAAACCCTTTAAGAATTTTTTAATCCATACCACTACCGTTGTCGCTTACAGCTAATAAGACAAATTCACCCGGGGAAAAACCGACGTGTTCAACACAATAAGCTGAATCAAAAATCATGTGCCACTCCTCCTGCCAGGCGCCCTATGGATTCCATCTTTTGAGCCTGGCGGTATTGCTCCTCCAATTGGACTTTTTCTTCTTCAGCCCGTTTCCGGTCTGTGATATCATCAAACATAAGGAAATACCCCGGCATACGTCCACTTTGCGTTGCTCTTCAAGGTTTTTGCCCATTTTGGGATTGTATCCCCCTAACAGGCCTTCGGTGCCAAATATTTTTTTACTCTCTATGTGAATGTTAAATATTTTAACGTCCAATTAATCACCATATTGGCACGAAGATCCCTGTCCTATAAGTTTTTTGTGGTTTTTAAGTGATTTGTGTATCCCAAGGTCTGGATTTCCAGAAAATTTGAATTTCCCGGATGCGCCAAACGCGGGATCATTCATTGGGCATTCAAAGGTATCATGGGATTGAAATCCTTGTAGTTGACATCCATATAGCACCAATACACCCCCTTGATTTAATGGAAAAAAGATGGATCATATTATCGTTTATTCGGTTTAAATCACTGTTTTTGATACCCGAAAGGGACCAATTGATAAGAACACACAGGCATTTTCTCATTATTTTGTTTACTTTTCTCAAAAGTATGATTTATATTCGCTTACCAACGTTTCATAATATAATATCAATAAATATTAATAGAGGAGCTTTTTCCATGCGAACTTTAATTCAAACCGTATTCATTGCTGCATTGTCTTTGTCTTTATTTTTCCCCGGGATTTGTTTTGCCCAGTCCGACACACTCACCGCTGAAATTTCCCAAAAAGAGTTCAATAAAATATCCATAAACATCCAAAAATCCATTTCAGCATACCAGCCCCAGTCCACCGAAGAACTGTTGGAAATTGATGTTTCGTATCAGCCCTCCCTTCCGGCCAGACTGGACCCTGCCGTATTTGAAACAGCGGAAGCCAGAAGATACGCTTTAGGCATTTGCACGGCAGATATTTTTTACACCGCGCTTTTTGATAAAAAAGAAGAAATGGCAGTGTATGTTCTCACCGCGAAAAAATTAATAGATACTTCCGGAATCCGGAATCACTTTGATCTGGACAAATTAAATGAAAAAGACCTGGCCATGTTGGATGATCCAAAATCCATGACCGAGGAAGATATTGGGCTGATTCTATCCCGGGTGGATGACATGACAAAAAAAATTTTCATGAAACTTTCAAATGCCCCTAAAGGGATTGATCCCATTGTGGATGTCTCATTTGCCACGGCAGTGGAATCCCTGTACCTGATTTCCCAGCTCGTTCTCCAGAGCGATGGTGGAGCCCAAGCCCTTGCCGCCCTGGCCAATGAGCAGGGAACCATCGAATATCTCATGCAGTTGATGACTGCTGTTGAAAGTAACGCTTACCTGAAAACCATCTGTGAATTGGATGAAAAACGACTTGTCCTGGATCCCATCCTGGCACTGTATAAGAAAAAATCCGGCAACCTGACCAAAGAGGACGGTAAAGCCATACTGAGTATTATCGCTCCGGTTCGCCAGAAAATGGTCACCGGCACATTAAAAGGGTATGATCCTGATGCCAATGGGGATTAAGCCGGTCCGGCCCATATTCCGGGAAAGACGCCTGATATCAACCAGGGGGTTTCTTGTGTATGAAAGAAATCCTCATTTTTCACAGGATTGATCCATGCCTGAAAAACTGCTGAACGGCCTGCTGCATTTATTTGCGATCCTGGCCTCCACCCGGGGGCAGGAAGGGGTGAAAAATACGCTTCCGGTCCTTGAGAAATACCTGCATCATAACCTGGGGCTTAGGAATATTGATGACTATATCGGCCTATTTGAAGCCGTGGCCGATCTTTACCTGGCAGATCTTTCTCCCACAGCCGAAGTGCTGGAAGAAAAAATTGAATACCTTTCCACTCTTTTGAGCCCCCATCTTGTTGTCCAGGAGCAATACGCCTTCCTGATTTACTTTCTGGAAATCAGGAACGCCTTTCCCGAATTTGAATCTTCCTTTGACAAGCTGATTTTACGGTTTGCTCATGGATTCAATCTCAAGGATCAAACCCTGTCCGGGTTCAAAATTTTAAATGCCCACAACCCGGATATGGTCGATCCTGAGATGATAGATGATACAGGGTTGTTCATTTTTCCTCCGGCAAAAGACGGCAGTCCTCCCAAAGAACAGGCCCCCTTATTCCAGGGCTCCTTTATGGGGCTGTTTTCTGAAAATATCCAGGGCGCTTTCATTGCACCGGTTTCCCGGACACCGCTTTTTCTGGATGGAAATTCCATTGATAATAAAATGATCAAGTTCTTTTCGGAGGGAAGCGTTTTGTCCAACGGATTTGGACAGTCCCTCTATTTTTCAGAACTTTTAAACCTGTATTCAAAAAAGGACGAGTCCGGGATTGTTTTCCAAGGAGAGAATCTCAATTTTTGTTTTCCCGGCAGTGCCAACGGGCTTCATGATTTTTCGTTCCAGCTTAAAGGAGGCGACTTTGTTGGTATAATGGGGGCAAGCGGTGCTGGCAAGTCAACGCTCATGAACCTGCTAAACGGTTCAATGTCCCCTGACAGCGGCGTTGTATCCATTAATAGTGTAGACATCTACAAAGACCGGGGAGATCTGGACGGCCTCATTGGTTTTGTTCCCCAGGACGATCTTTTATTTGAAGATCTGACCGTTAATGAAAACCTGGATTTTGCTGCCCAGCTTTGTCTTTCCCACCTTGACAGCCAGGAGCGGGAAAAAAGAGTGGTTTCGATGTTAACCGAGCTCAAACAACTTGAAATTGCCAACCTGAAAGTAGGCTCGCCCACAGAAAAAACCATCAGCGGCGGGCAGCGGAAACGGCTGAACATCGCCCTGGAGCTCATCCGCAGACCCCGTATATTATTTGTTGATGAACCGACTTCGGGCCTGTCTTCCGGGGATTCGGAAAATGTCATGGGGCTTTTAAAGGCCCAGACAACCCGGGGCAGTATTGTCCTGGTGGTGATCCATCAACCATCCTCTGCTTTATACCGGATGTTTGACCGCCTCTGGCTGTTGGACACGGGCGGCTATCCCATTTTTGACGGCCACCCCATCGAAGCTGTCCAGACCTTCCGGGAAGAATCCCAGATTGCCGGCAGTGAACAATGCATCTGCCAGGAATGCGGCAATGTCAACCCGGAACAATTGTTTAACCTGATTGAAGCCCGGAAGCCCGATTCAAAAGGCACCTTCACCCAGGAGCGGCAGGTTTCCCCGGAACAATGGCATCACCGGTACAAAAAAAATGCCATAAAAAAGGGTCCCCAATCCCTTGCATTGGAAGACCAAAAGGCTCAAACAGATGCGAATTTTATTCCAGAGGCTTCAGACTGCCTGAAGCGTCCCGGAAAAATAAAACAGACCCTGATTTTCACCTGGCGCAATTTCAAAAACAGGCTTTCCAACTATCAATATGCCTGGGTAAACCTGTTGGTTCCCATCCTCTTGGGGACGCTAAGCGCATTATTGTGCCTGGGCAGCACTGACGGCGACTACACCTTCCGAGACAATCCCAATATTCCAACCTTCTTTTTTGTCAGTGTGATTTTTGCCCTGTTTTTCGGTCTGAATACCAGTGGTGAAGAAATTTTAAAGGATGCCCGCACCCTGTTGCGTGAAAAATTCCTGCACTTGTCCTGGGGGGGGTATGTGATATCCAAGTTTCTGTTTTTAGGGGTGTTAAACTCCGTTCAAATGGGACTTTTCCTGCTCCCTTCCTACCTGATTCTTGAATTGCCCACAGACATTTTTATCTTCTGGGGCATCCTTTTTTCACTTGCCATGGTATCGTGTTCAATCGGGTTAAATATCTCTGCGTCTTTTAAAAATGCTTCTGCCATTTATATATTGATCCCCCTTATTTTGATTCCGCAAATCCTGCTGTGCGGTTCGATTATCCCGTTTGAAGAATTAATCTCCAAAACCGCCGCCCACAGGAATGTCCCGTTGGTTGCAAACCTGACGCCTTCAAGATGGGGGTATGAAGCTCTTCTTCTCGGGCAGTTCACCAAAAATCCTTACAGGGAACCGTTTCTGGAATATGAAATGGCGGTCCGGCAGGCTGAATACGTTTTGGACGGTGTTATCCCTGAACTGCGTTCCTTGGCTGAAGCACCGTTTCTAATGGATCCTACAACCGGAAAAGAACGGAAAAATCCAGATGATTTTAAATTGCTGCGAAATGAATTATTAAAATTAAAAAACTCCGGCCATCCACCATTGCCAGTCGAACTCAGCCAACTGACCCCTGAAAACTATACGGTAAAAGAAAAAAAACAAATAAAAAAATACCTGGGCGAGGTCAGGAAAAAGATCTGGGAAAAGCGTAAAAACATTGCTTTGAAAAACGAACGCCTCCATAAAGACCGGAAGAAAAAATTGGGATTTAACGGTGTTAAACACTTGAAAAACACCGCATCAAACCAGCGGTTGGAGGCATTGATGTTCAATGACCTACGCATGAAACAACTTTACCGCGTCAACCACAGCTTTGTGCAGATTACTTCCCCGGTGTCCCAGATCCCGGATTCCATCCTGGGGAGTGCCCATTTTCTATCGCGTGTCAAAAGGATTGGCCCTGTGCAGGTTTCAACCCTTGGGTTCAACATTAGCGTGCTCTGGCTGTTTGTTTGCTTTGGCTGGTTGTGCCTGCAATTTAAGCTGCTCCAGGGATTCATGCAACTATTCATCAGAAAGCGCCGTTGAAAAGGCGTTTAATTCTTTTTCCAGTTCTCAGTGTAATTCAAAGGTTGATACAAGTGCGTGCCACCCTCCCATCAACATCAGGCCAATGCCTTTTTTAAAGGACATGTTTCAACAATTTCCCTGCCCTGGCGGTAGGCTTTCAGTATCTCCATGGATTTTATGGCCAACCCCCTGCGGACTTCCCGCCTCTTTCCTTTTATCCGGGGAATAGGCATTGAATCATAGACGGTGGTCTGATGGCGCATCCAGGCAATAGCAGCTGCCCCGGCGCGTTGGGCAAGGGGAATCCTCCGGGTTCTGGCCACGGTTCCACTGCTGACCGGAATGGCATGGGCGGTGATTTTTTCCCCCAGAATCCTTGCCTCCTTCTGGTATCGCGGGTGGAAATCCAAGAAGCCGATAACTTCGGCAAGAAACTCATTGACATAAGTCGCCTGTTTTGCTTTTTGCCGGGCAAGATCCCTCTTTCTTTGTTTTGCATATTCAGGGGTTAACCGCCTGGCCAGGATTTCTTGTCGGGAGTTCAAAATATCAGCCCCATTGGCCCAGATTCCCTTTGAGATCATCCGCCTGCCCTTGCGAACTTGCACGACCCAGACAGAAACCTTGGCCTTTACGCTTTTGGTAATGGCGGCATCTCCTGCGGGAAGAAAGGCCCAATCTTCCGGCGGCATCAGTTCTTCCCCGGATTCAGAAAAAAGAGAACCCTTTGTCTGGCCGGGCAGAACAATTTTGTGACCATTCCCCTTCACCCACCACACCGTTTAACTTTGTAGCCAAACAGGCCCAGTTCTTTTTCCAGCACATCCCTGT
>CAYWNB010000018.1:29067-30279 GCA_964459195.1 uncultured Desulfobacula sp. | reverse complement strand
CCAAGTCTTATGTTTGACTTTACCTAGCCATCCTGTTATGGTCTGATCCATGAATATTGGGTGCATTGTAGAATATATAGATCAGCAAAAAATTGTATCAGCGGTCATCTTAAGCGAGAAAAAAGGCAAGCTCAGATTACTCAATGAGAATAGCCGGGAGGTCAATTTTTCCGAAAAAAGACTCTCCCATATCTCACAGCTGAGCCTGGATATAGCCCTGTCCAAAACTGCCCTTGTCAATCATCTGAAACAAGCAACAGATACCAGGAAACGGCTGGCTGAAACTATTGATATCCGGGAATTGTGGGAAATTTTCCATGATGAACCCGAAGAGATTGATATGGATGCCATGACCCTGTTCTGTTTTGATCCTCCCCTGACACCGGACCATGAAGCAGCAGTTGTCCGTGCCTTTTTTAATGACCGGCTCTATTTTAAAGTCAATAATACTATCTTCACCCCCTGTAGCCCGGAGCAGGTGGAAGGCAAAAAAAGGCAGATAAAAGAAGGGGAAAGACGGGAAGGCCTCATCTCCAAGGGAGCACAATGGCTGACCCTAATGCAGGCTGAACGACTTCCGGAAATACCGGTACCGGTAGATCCGGGGGTGATAGAGATCCTTAAATCCTATTATCTTCAGGGCAGCGACAGTCATTTTAGCGCAGTTGCAAAACAAATGCTTAAAAAATCAGACTTAAGTGCACCGGAACAATTGTTTAAAATTTTTGTAAACGCCGGCATCTGGAATATTGATGAAAACATTGATCTTCTGGCCATGCAGATTTCCACAACCTTTTCCGACACCGTGCTTGGGGCTGCAAAAAAACTGAGTCAAACCCAGAGCCATGTATTCAAGGACCCCCAGCGCATTGACCTGACCGACATTCCTTTGATCACAATCGACGGTCAGTCCACCCAGGACTACGACGATGCCATCAGCCTTGAAAATACGGAAAACGGATACCGCCTGGGAATCCACATCATTGATGTGGCTGCCTATATCAAATCCGGAGATCCCATTGACATGGCAGCACGGTATAGGGCCAGTTCCATTTATATGCCCGATGACAAACTGCCCATGATCCCGCCCTCTCTGTCAGAGGACCTTTGCAGCCTGAAAGAAGGTCAAACAAGACCGGGCATCAGCACCTTGGTTAAGATGAACCGTTTTTTCGAAATCCTGGAATACAACATTGTTCCCAGCATTATACG
>CAYWNB010000018.1:0-28967 GCA_964459195.1 uncultured Desulfobacula sp. | reverse complement strand
TTTTTCGAAATCCTGGAATACAACATTGTTCCCAGCATTATACGAGTTCATAAAAAAATGAGCTATACGGAAGCCAATCTGCTGAACGGGAAAAATGATCCCATTACCAGTCTGTACAAAATTGCCACCCTATTGCGTGAAAAACGGCTTAAAGCCGGCGGCATCCAGATTACCCTTCCCGAAGTAAATGTCTGGCTGGAAGATAACCGAGAGATCCGATATGCAAAGATAGACCGGGAAAACCCCTCCCGGATGCTGGTATCGGAGATGATGATTCTGGCCAATTCCCTCATGGCCGAATTTTTGGCCGACCACAACGTCCCAGCCGTGTTCCGGTCCCAGGCGCCTCCACGGCAGCGGATATTCAAAGGGATTGAAACTGCCCTTATGCCCAACTTCCTGCAGCGCAAACAATTGAGCCGGGCCATCATCGGCATCAAACCAGAACTTCATGCCGGACTCGGGGTAAAGGCCTATGCAACGGCCACCTCCCCCATCAGACGCTACCATGACCTGCTGACCCAGCGCCAGATCAAGTCAATCCTCGGCATTGGGAAGGCCTATTCAAAACTAGAGCTGGAAGAAATTCTCCAGACCATTGCCGTACCCATGGCCAACTCAGGCCGAATCCAGGGAGCCAGAAAACGATATTGGCTGATTAAATATCTTGAAACCATGAGGGGGAAAAGTTTTGAAACCCTTGTCCTGGACTGCCACCGAGATTATTATAATATTCTCCTCAAAGAATTCATGCTCGAAGCCAGACTCCCCCATTCAGGACTTAAACTCAAGGTGGGAGATATCCTCCATGTGACCATCCAGCACGCCGATGCAAGGAGAAATCAGCTGTCTTTATTTGCTGCCTGAATAGTTTGAGTTTGCTGCCTGAAAATTAAGTAACCCATGATCAAAGAGGTTTTTTAGATTCCCAGCATGACATAAAATTTTGAGAAGATCGGTAAGTTGTATGCAAAAAATTGTTTTGATTACAGGGGCTGTTACCAGCGGAAAAACAAGTTTTCTGGGGTTACTGGCAGGGCGGTTCTCCCCCCGATGGCAGACAGACGGATTTTTGGCACAGGCGCCTGAAAGGATACATAATTCTGCCCAATTTGCTTCAGTGTATGTACTTTACCGAATAGGAAAACAGGAAACCTACCCTTGGGCAACTCCAAAAAAAAACAACAATGGATATTTTTTCAATCAGGATACCCAAAATTTTCTGGACAACAATTTTATTGACATGCTTCTATCCAATTGTCCGGACATGTTCTTTATTGACGAACTTGGAAAACTGGAACTCAGAGGTGCCGGGCTTGAAAAAGTATTGCTGGCAGCCATCAACTCAGAGATTAAACTACTTGTGTGCACCGTTAAAAAAAGATTTTTCAATGATATCGTTGAAAAATACGGTTTACAAGATTCCTTTTGTATTGACCTTGATATCCTGGACAGAGACCAGGCAGCTGAAAAGGTCACCCGATATATTGATGATTCCTTTTTTTCTGATTAACAAAAATTGTTTTAAGTGTACATTATCTTGTGCAGTCGAATTTCCTTGCAATCCCATATCCCATGGCCTAATCTACACCCAATTTTTTTAAACCCCTTTTGCAATAGGTGAATTCCATGAATTACGAAGCAATTATTTACGAGAAACGAGACAAGATCGGACTGATCCAGCTGAATCGCCCCAAGGTGCTCAATGCAATGAACCGCCAACTTTGGGTTGAGATTCAGGATGCCCTTGAGGATGTCAAACAAGACAAAGCGATTAAAGCACTGATCATCACAGGTGCCGGCAGGGCCTTTTCAACCGGGGCTGACCTGAAGGATTCCAAGGACAGAAGCATTGAAGAGTACAGGCGTTACCTTGAATCCCTCCAGGAGGCATCCAGAAAAATAATCCGGTTTGAAAAACCCACCATTGCCGCCATTAACGGATATGCACTTGGCTCCGGGTATGAGCTTGCTCTGGCCTGTGATATCAGAATTGCGGCCGAGGAAGCACTCATCGGATCTCCCGAGGCAAGGGTCACCTCATCTGTAACGGGCGGCGCATTTCGCCTGGTTCAAGATCTGATCGGACCAGGCAAGGCAAGGGAGCTTTTGTTTACCGCCGAAAATATTACAGGGGTTGAAGCTGCGAGAATCGGTCTGGTGAACAAAGCAGTTCCCCTGGAAAATTTAATGGATGAAGCCATGGCCATGGCCCATAAAATTGTCGAAAATTCATCCTTTTCCCTGAAACTCATCAAAAAAGGGTTTCTCATGGCCCAGGGAGAGAGCAGCCTTGAGGCCTTGATGGATTATGAAATTGAAGCCTGTCTGGCCTGTGTGTCAACCAAGGAAAGAGAGCTTTCTTTGGATACCTTTGAGCAAAGAAAAAAATAAAGGAAAATATCATGTTGGATAAAGTGCTCAATGCAAAATCCGTTGCCATCATCGGTGCGTCCAAGAACAAAACAAAGCGAGGATACCAGGCCATAAAAACCCTTCTTGCAGACGGGTTTGAAGGCGAAATTTATCCGGTAAACCCCAAAGAAGAAAAGATACTGGGACTCGCCTGCTACAAAGATATTATGGACATTGAAGGGCCTGTGGATCTAGCGCTTATTACCACCCCTGCCAGGACCATCCCGGCCATTTTAAAAAGATGCGGCCAAAAAAAGGTTGCAGGAGCCGTCATCATCGCCGGGGGGTTCAGGGAACTTGGGGATAAGGGCAAAGAGCTGGAACAGGAAGTTGTCAAGGCCGCCCAGGAAAATGGCATCCGGTTTATCGGACCCAACACCTCGGGCATGATCAACCTTAAAACAAATATGAACCTGGTGGGAATCCAGAATGCCCCCTTGGGAAATATTGCCCTGCTATGCCAAAGCGGGAACATGGCCCTGACACTTATCACCGAAGCCACCATCCGCAAACATGAAGGGTTTACCTACTATGTGGGTGTCGGCAACGAATCTGATATTAAGTTCCATGAATATCTTGAATTTTTCAGAAATGATCCCGACACAAAAGTGATTCTCATGTATGTAGAGGGCATGAGCGAAGGGCGAAAATTCTTGCAGGAAGCCTATAAAACCAGCATTAAAAAACCCATTGTTCTCTTGAAAAGTGGGCGGTCGGCCACGGGCAAAAGATCGGCCGGATCCCATACAGGTTCCCTTGCAGGCGTAAGTGAAGTGGCAAAGGCAGCCTATGCCAGGGCCGGTATTATTGTCATTGAAAATTCCGATGAACTCTTTCCCGTGGCAGAAACCCTTTCAAGCCAGCCTGCCGTTAAAAACAATTCCATTGCCATTCTTGCCGACGGCGGGGGGCACGCAACCATTGCGGCAGATCTTTTGTCCGATTACGGGATTAACATGCCCCAATTATCGGATAAAACCCAGGCCCAATTGAGGGCAATCCTGCCCGAGGCAGCATCTGTGGTCAATCCGGTTGATGTGGCAGGGGGAACAGATGCGGACCCCAGCCTGTTTGCTGATTGTGTCAAAATCATCATCAAGGACCCCAATGTCGGCGGAATACTTGTGGTCGGTCTTTTTGGGGGATACGGCATCCGGTTTGATAAAAGCCTGGCCATTGGGGAGGAGGCTGCAGCCCATCGCTTCGGCGCCATGGTCAAAAAGAGGAAAAAACCGATCCTTGTCCATTCCCTTTACAGTTCCCACGAATCCCGGGCCCTGGATCTGCTGCGCCACTATGATATACCGGTCCATGATTCCCTGGATATTTCCTGTAAGTGTGTGGCCTCTTTGTGTCAATACGGCCATTACCTAAAATCATACCATGCAAAAACCAGTTTTGTTTTTAACTGGAAGAGCCGGGCCAAAAAAGAAGGCGATCTTATTATTGAGACTGCCAGACGGGAAGGCCGCCATGTGCTGTTAGAACATGAAGCAAAAAGCCTGATCAAACTCCACGGGGCCCAGACCGATGTGGGACAGGTGGCCAAAACGGAAGACGAGGCCTGGGAAATTGCAAAAAAAATATCTAAGAACCTGGTATTAAAAATTGTGTCGCCGGATATCCTGCACAAAAGCGATGCCGGGGGGGTAAAACTTAACCTTGGGTCGGAAACGGAGATCAGAAACGGATTCCGACAAATCATGAAAAACGCTCTGGCCTATAACCCAAAGGCTGACATCCGGGGGGTATTGGTTTCCCCCATGGCCCAAACGGGGCTTGAGATTATCATCGGGACCAAAACAGACGAATTGTTCGGACCGGTCATCATGTACGGACTGGGAGGAATCATGGTTGAAATCATGAAGGATGTGACCTTCTGGGTGTTGCCGATATCCACTGCCTCCTGTCGAAAAATGATAGAAGATACCCGCTCTTCTATCATTTTGGACGGGGTCAGGGGCCAAAACGGGTATGATAAAAAGGCCCTGAGAAAACTGATATCCATCTGTTCTGAACTGATTGAATCCTATCCTGACATTGAAGAGATGGATCTGAATCCTGTGATTCTCTATGAACAGGGGCTGGATGTGGTGGATGCCAGAATTATACTAAAAAAATAAATAACGGTAAATAACGGGATCAGGCTTGCTTTGTTGTGCTTTGCTTAAAGCACAACAAAGCAAGCCTGATCCCTATTCTTTCTAGTGCTTAAAACTTCTTTGTCCGGTGTAAACCATGGTGGCATCATTTTCATTGCAGGCAGTGATGGACTGGTAATCATTCATTGAGCCGCCTGGCTGAACCACGGCTTTTACCCCCTGTTTGAGTCCCACATCAATGCCATCCCGGAAGGGGAAAAATGCATCTGAAATCATGGCAGATCCCTCAAGACCGCCCTTCACCTCGGCCACATCACTCTCAATTTCCGCCCGCTTGTCCGGGTCCGTCAAATCGGCGAAGCCTCGCTGATAGCGTTCAAAACAATACCGGTCACACAATTTTCGATAGGCCTTGTCCACGGCGATTTCTGCCACACCGACCCGGTCCTGCTCTCCTGTGCCAATTCCCACGGTGGCGTTGTCCTTTACATAGATGACTGAGTTGGAAGTGATGCCCGATTCCACCAGCCATCCAAAGAGCATGTCCTCATATTCCTGGTCTGTGGGTTCCCGGTTGACCTTATAGGATTCTCCCTTGTATTGGGTTACCGCCGTGACCAGATCCTGTTTTTTCAATGTTTCCGGCACAAAGGACCACTGGGCCACAATACCGCCGTCCATGAGACTCTTAAAATCAATCACCCGGTCACCAATATAGGATTGAAGCTTATCCATGGCGTTAATCTTGATCACCCGAAGGTTCTTTCTGGCACCCAGGATCTCCAGAACACCCTCCTCAAATTCCGGAGCCACCACCACTTCTGCATACTGACTGGCAATGGCCTGGGCCGTTGCTATATCAACTGCTTTGTTCAGGGCAATACACCCGCCAAAGGCAGCGATACGGTCCGCCATATAGGCTTTGGCATAGGCCTGTTCCAGGCTGTCTGCCCGGGCAGCGCCACAAGGGTTGTTATGCTTGACAATCACGGCACAGGGTGTATCTGTAAAATATCTCAAAATATTCAGGGCATTATCGGCATCGGTCAGATTGGTCTTGCCCGGATGTTTTCCCGACTGGAGCAGTTCGATGTCCGATACCAGATGTCTTCCCGGCAAAATGGTCGTGGCATTTCCCAGGGTCAGATTCCCGTTGACAAGCCGGTACAAGGCGGCTTCCTGTCCCGGGTTTTCCCCGTAACGAAGCCCCTTGTTCACCCCGTCAATGACCCAGGAGACCTTTTCGTAACAAAGTGTTTGGCGCTGGTCCCCGTCCACAAAAGAGATTTCCATCCCCGGGGTAAAATGGTCGTCCATGATGGTCTTGTACATTTGTTTCAAATCTTTGGACATGGCTTATTCTCCTGATGTATAGCACACTTGTACTTGGGTAATGGTCTTTTGGGCAAGAAAATCGGCAATATTGGTGTCATAACCGGCCGTATGTTCGAAGGCTTTTTTGGACAGTTCAAACCGATCTTCCAAGGATAAAGAACCTTTCTGATCTTTCATCCTGGCCAGAATATGAGGGTAGGACAAAGGATCCACCACCGATGCCACCCGGATAAAATTTTTGGCAGATGCCCGTATCATGGTCGGCCCGCCAATATCAATATTCCCCCGGGCATCTTCCACGGTCACGCCCTCTTTGGCAATGGTTTCACTAAAGGGATAAAGGTTGACCACCACCATATCAATGGCAAGGGCATCGGTTCTTTTCAAATCTTTTTGGTGGGCATCATTATAGGTTTCCGTTAACAGCCCCAGATAAATCTTAAAATCAAGGGTCTTCACCAAGCCGCCCTGGGTTTCCGGCTGACCCGTATATTCTGAAACCTGTTCCAGGCAAAGGCTGGCTTTTTCCCCTAAAATCTCCTTTATTCGCCCATGGGTTCCGCCGGTTGACAGAATCCGGATATCCGGATTCAAGGCCAAAAGGCCGGGGATAAAATCTTCGAGCCCTGATTTGTCAGACACACTCACCAAGATGGTGCGGATCTTCACCGGATCATCAATCCTACCTACTACATTTTTTCCCATTATCTATCCTTTAGTATTTTATATGAAATTTGGTCAACTATATGTAAAATTGGTATTTATATATTTAAATGGTTTAAGTCAAGGCTGCCATTTGTTTGAGAAGATTGCCCACACAGGACCTGTGCTCAGGGGGGACCAGCAGCACCTTCATTTTCATGTTTTCGATGCAGCCTTGATTTTTTTCAAAATTATTAGGGTTTTTCAGATACAGGACCAACATATCAGACAAATTTCCGGAAAATCCCTGGTAATCCAAATGCTCAATATATTGCAAAAAAATATTGGTAATGGTCAAGGCCAAGGGAGGCACCTGGGCAAACCCTGTTTCCCGGCAATCGACCTGGGACATCATGCTCCGGCAGCCAAAAGGTCTGGCCGGGTATAGGGTACAGCGATCTGCTTCCAGCAGGGGACATTTCCCCCAGTCCGGATTATTTTCTTCTTCAGGTATGTCCTGGCCGGACATACAAAAAGCTGCGAACTGGTTGGTGGTCATTTTAGGAATATATCGTTTCCTGGGAAAATTTTTTTCCAACCGCTGCTTCATATCTGCAAGACCCTTTGAATCCAGGGATTGTAAAAGAAATCTAACTTCCAGGCTGGTAACGATAACATTACAGGTACAGCAGTCTGAACACCCTTGCCTGCAAACCACACGGGTATCGGTCATGGCCTCTTCATAGAGCTGATATATCTTTTTTATTTTTCCGATCTTGTGAGATTGGACAGACGATTCCATACAAAACCCCATTACATCCTTTTAAAAATTTATAATTAACCGATAGTGTATTCCAATGTCAAGGCGGAAAACCATGAAATATCGACCATGCCCATTGTGGATGATAATAAGGTGATGGGCATCATCTCCGGAAATATCCTTGCCAGGAAGACACTTTTCAGACGCCTCCAAACCATGGTGTAACCCTATCCCCTGATAGATTTAGCCCCATTCCCCGGGCAAAACTGAGCCTGGCTCTCCTCAAATTATATTAAATCAAACCCATTGGGCAGACTCGGTTTTTATGAAAGTTGATATTACAGCCCCTATACTCCTTGACATTCCCCTCCAATATAAGTAATTATTCCATTAAATTTTAACCACTTGATAAAGGAAACATTCCACATTGACTTGTACCAAAACAACCATTATTGAAAAAATTTCCGAAGAGAATGATCTTACGCCCGCCCAGGCAAAGGATACCATTGAAATTTTACTTGAAATAATCAAAGGAACCCTGGTATCTGGAGAAGATATGATGATTTCAGGATTTGGTAAATTCCAGGTAAACGAGAAAGCACAGCGCAAGGGAAGAAACCCAGCCACCGGCAAATCCATGATGCTGGAAAAAAGGCGGGTGGTTACCTTTAAATGTGCGGGAAAACTCAGGGACCAAATCAATGGGGAAGCCTAGTTGAGAGATTGGCAGGTCTATTTATTAGAATGTGCGGATCTATCTTTGTACTGCGGTATTACCAATAATCTTAATGCCAGGATCAACACCCACAATGCCGGTAAGGGAGCAAAATATACAAAGGGAAGACTTCCGGTAACACTTGTGGCCAATAGTTCGGAAATGACAAAGAGCCAGGCCCTTAAGTGTGAACTGTACATTAAAAAGCTGCCACGCCCCAAAAAAATATCCACCCTGATCAAGGAAGCCCAAAGGAGGAACTGATCCCATGAGCGCAGATGTGTTTTTTATGGACCTGACCGCCACATCCCGGGAAAATATTCCCCAGAAACTGGGCCGCCTGGTAAAAAAAGCCGGAATAAAAAAAATTTTGTCAAAAGAAGACCTGACGGCCGTAAAAATCCATTTTGGAGAACAGGGAAACACCTCTTTTATCCGACCCGTTTATATCAGACAAATTATCCAGACCATCCGGGAGACAAAGGCCACCCCTTTTCTCACCGACGCCAATACCCTCTATGTGGGGTCCCGGTCCAATGCCCTATCCCACATCAAAACAGCCGTTGAAAACGGTTTTTCCTACTCCTCCATGGACGGAGCACCGGTGATCATTGCAGACGGGCTATTGGGAAAGAGTGAAACCCGGGTCCAGGTGGATTTGAAACATTGCAGCAGTGTATATATCGGGTCTGAGATCATCCAGGCAGACGGCCTGGTCTCTGTGGCCCATTTCAAGGGCCATGAATTGGCCGGATTCGGCGGCACCCTTAAAAACCTGGGCATGGGATGTGCCTCCCGGAGGGGCAAACTGGACCAACATTCCAATGTCAGCCCCAGAATCAAACGCAAAACCTGTATCGGCTGTGGCCAATGCGCCGAGCATTGCCCGGGACAAGCCATAACCCTTAAAGAAAAAAAAGCTTATATCAATAAAGCCCTGTGCATCGGGTGTGGTGAATGCATTGTCCGCTGTCCCACAAAATCCATCAATATCAATTGGAACCAGACGGTTCCGGTCTTCCTGGAAAAAATGATGGAATACACCCTGGGCGTATTGAAAAATAAACAAAACAAGGCCCTGTTCATAAATTTCATCACAGACATTGCCCCTAAATGTGACTGCCTTCCCTATTCAGAATCCCCAATTGTGAGTGATATCGGCGTGGTGGTATCCACAGATCCCGTGGCTATTGACCAGGCTAGTGCAGATCTTGTCAACAACCAGAGGGCCCTGCCCGGCTCTGTTTTAACCTGCAATTTTGATCCCGGACAAGACAAATTCAAAGGATTATACCCTTCGGTAGACTGGGAACACCAGTTGGACTATGCCGAAAAAATTGGTTTGGGAACACGGGAATATACCCTTAAGAAAATCAAAACCCTGGCCTATAAAACCCATTCCGGCCATTAAAAAGAACCCAAAAGCAAAGGGGTCCTTTACACATGTATATGGCGTTGGTCAAAACCCGGGGAAAAACCACCTATATTCTCAGGGAATCAGTTTCTTCAGGAAAGAAACGGATCCATCACGATCTCTTTGACCTGGGTCCCTTCCCCGGGGCATGGATAAATTACCCCGGCGGCAATGCCTGGTACATTGATGAAAATTTAGAAGAGACAATATCTTGTGCCAGCCAAAAATTTGATTCGGACACCCTTGAAGACCTTTTCTGGCCCTGGGTACGCCCGGATATCAGACAAGCCGTCAGATTTTTCCGAAACAGGCCTGGGTCTTCTGGATCCTCTGGGTCCCACCCCAGGCTTACCACAGCAGAGAAACAAGAAATATCACGCCTCACCCATGCCTTTGACAAACGGCGCACCCATTTTTTAAAATTGGGGAACATGGACCAGGGCCCCCTGCCCAACATGCCGGCAGTGTTATTCAAGGATCTGCAAAAAAAATCCCGGGATGAGATCGAACAAGGATTCATGGCCCAGGAAAAAACACTGGAACCCTCGAACCTCAAGTCCTATGTGTACACCATTTTTGATCTCCAATCTTTTTTCCAGGGGGCCCTGGCCAAACAAATGCCCCAGGCCCTGGATCAACACAAGGTGGAAGCCTTTTTTTTAAAAGAAATATGCCGGATCAACAAGCGTCTGTTTGGCCTGATCTCCCATCTGCATGCCTATATGGTCCGGTATCTCATCATGTTTTTTGATAATGACTATGCCCATACCCTCCTTTTGGACGAGATGGAAAGGGCCTTCAGGTTCCGCCACCGTTCCTTTAGCCCGCCGTCGCCCAAAACGTTTTCAACCCGCAAGGCCCGGTCCATTTTTAAGATCACCAAAGAAGAATTTAAGAACCTGAACAAACGCGGATTAAGAAAAATTTACAGACGACTTGCCAGGGAGCACCACCCGGACAGAGGGGGGTCCCACGACCAATTCATTGAAATCAATAATGCCTACCAGGTCCTGGTTGAACGACTATAGTTAACCCCCCTCCAAAAATAATTTTCCCTTTCAATTGAAACTTCATCAATAAGTGTTACCTTATACGCCGCAACAACATAGCAAAGACAGTATGAATAAAAATTTATACGAGGTAACACAAACCATCACCCTGGGAACAGGCGAAACCAGCCCTCAGGTGACGAAAGGAAACATCATGACAAAACGTATCATTATTGTTGGCGCGGTGGCCCTGGGACCCAAGGTGGCCTGCCGGCTTAGACGGCTGGATCCGAAAGCCGATATCACGGTCATTGACCGGGACAACCTGATCTCCTACGGCGGATGCGGCATTCCCTATTATGTGGGCGGGGATATCGCCGATATTGAAGGGCTCCAATCCACCACCTCCCATGCCCTGCGGGACCCCGAATTTTTCAAAACCTGCAAAGGCATTCAGGTTATCCCCCGGGTCGAGGCCACCCGCATCGACCGAAAGGGGAAAAAATTGGAAATCCGATATCTTGATGACGGCAGAAAAGAAGCCCTGGCCTATGACAAGCTGGTCATTGCCACCGGAGCCAGCCCTTTTAGGCCTCCCATCCCCGGCGCTGACCTGCCCCGGGTGTTTACCGTTTCCAATCTCCATAGCGCCAGAGATATCAAGGATATTCTTTCCAAAGGCCAGGTAGGAAAAGCGGTTGTCATCGGAGCTGGCGCCATTGGAATTGAAATGGCCGAAGCCCTCACCGATCTTTGGGGAGTGGACACCACCATCGTTGAGATGGCGGATCAAGTGCTGCCGGCTGCCCTGGGAAAGCATGTTTCAAAAATTGCTGAAAACCAGCTTGAACAAAACGGGGTTAAGGTGATGCTCGCAGAAAGGGTGCTACGAATCAATGGCAGCCCTGCCTCGGGAGTGACCTCCGTGGAAACCTCAGTTGATACAGCCGAAGGGGTTCTGGACTGTGATCTGGTGGTAATGTCCGCCGGGGTCAGGCCCAATACCGAATTTGCAGCAGAGGCAGGACTTGCCGTGGGCAGTTCCGGTGCATTATTGGTGGACCGGTGTATGCGAACCACTGATCCCCATATTTATGCCGGGGGAGACTGTGTGGAACTTCGCAACCTTGTCAGCGGTGAAAACATGACCATGCCCCTGGGGTCCCTGGCCAACCGCCAGGGCAGAATCATTGCCAACAACATCCATGGCCGGGCCAGCCAGTTCAAGGGGACCGTGGGGACCTTCTGCATTAAAATATTTGACATGGCAATTGCCACAGCAGGGCTCACGGCAGCCCAGGCAAAAGCCAGCGGGTTTGACCCCATCCATGCCATTGTGGCCCAACACGACCGGGCCCATTTTTATCCCGATTCCCAGATGATGTTTATCACCCTGATTGCAGATGCCAAAACCCGGAAAATTTTGGGGGTAGAGGCCGTTGGAAAACAGGGAGATGCCATTAAGGCCAGGGTGGATGCCATTGCCCCCCTTTTCCAGACAGGTCTTAATGTGGATGATGTCTGTGTCCTTGAAACCGGTTATGCGCCTCCCTATGCATCGGCCATGGACATCATCAACAATGCCGGCAATGCCCTGGACAATATTTTAGAAAAACGAAATATCCCCATTGATGTGATGGATTTTCTGGAACAATTCAAGACAAAAAAAACCAGGGTTCTGGATGTCCGGGATGCCATAGAGGCAGCCCCCTTTATTGAAAAGTATAAAGACCGCTGGATCAGTATTCCCCATCCTGAACTCAGGAACAGGATCAATGAAGTGCCAAAAGATGACCTCTTGTACCTGCTCTGCGGCACCGGGGCCCGGTCCTATGAATGCCAGATTATACTCGCCCAGAACGGATTTACCAATACCAAAAATATCCAGGGCGGCTATGCCGTGCTGGCAGCAGTAGCCCCTGAATTTATATCCTGATAGGGATATTCTGATATTTAGATAGAACATGAATCAATAAGTGCCCCAAAGAAACACTCTTTGGGGCACTTATTTTTGATCAGAAGACTTAGATCGGTCCAAACTTCAATCTCGGGTAATCACGCGCCGCTAAAACATGATCCTTGACCCAGGGCTTTTGACTATCTTTTTGGCAAGGCGCAAAATTTTTTCGTTCCTGGCCCAGTTGACAGTTACGGCTCCAGCCGGACATTCCCGGGCGCATTTATAGCAGCGTTTGCAGGTCTTCTGATTGATTGTTTTGACCCCGTCAAGTCCTTTGGTGATGGATTTTGTGTCGCAGTTTTTGAGGCATAAATCACAGTCCAAGCATTTGGAGACATCGAAATGCACAGGGGCCAGAGATTTGAGCTCCAGCGTTACAGGAAGGAACCGGTCCAAAAAAGTCAGGACCGGGTTGGGGGACTTGAGGCGTTTTATGTCAAAGCCGGAAAGCTCTTCTTTTCCGGCTTTGACATCTCAACCGGATCAAAATCCATGAAAAAGGCTGCTTCCACCCCCCAGCCGCAATTTTTTAATGTTTCTTCCGCCAGATCCGCCAGTTTTTTGGTATTACCGGAGTTGGAATAATACAGAACCCAAGCTGTCTTTTTCTGCACCATAATTTTTACTTTCCATATTCTAATCTTTCTTGCTTTTTGTAGGCACAAAATCATGCTGCATTTTCGTATTTTTTCTGGTTATATCAATATTCATAATCCAATGGGAATACACCCTACATCGCCTTAGCCATAAGACTCCAGAGAACCCCGGCGGCAATGGCCGATCCAATTACCCCGGACACATTGGGTGCCATGGCATGCATGAGAAGAAAATTGGTGGGATCTTCCTGCTGACCCACAGTCTGCACCACCCGAGCGGAATCCGGAACGGCGGATACACCGGCAGCTCCCAGCAAGGGATTTATCTTGCTCTTCAAAAACAGGTTCATGAACTTGGCAAAGAGAACCCCGCAGGCCGTGGCGATACAAAAAGAAACCGCACCCAGGATAAAAATTCCCACGGATTTGGAGGTCAAGAATACATCCCCCTGGGTACTGGCCCCCACGGTCACCCCGAGAAGGATGGTGGCAATATCAATGATGGAGGTCCGGGCCGTGACAGCAAGGCGTTCTGTTACCACAGCTTCTTTCAGCACATTCCCAAAACAAAGCATGCCAAGCAACGGCAGGGCAGCCGGTGCCAGAAAGCAGCAGAGCAAAAAAGCCACAATGGGAAAGATCATTTTTTCCCTTTTGGAGACCTCTCTGGGTTCTTCCATGCGGATGAGCCGCTCTTTACGGCTGGTCAAAAGTCGCATGATGGGCGGCTGGATCACGGGAACCAGCGCCATATAGGAATAGGCAGCCACGGCAATGGGACCGATGAGGTGGGGGGCAAGTTTTGCGGTGAGGAAAATGGCAGTAGGACCGTCTGCACCGCCGATGATCCCTATGGAAGCGGCTTCATTGGGAAGAAATCCCAGGGCCAGAGCCCCCAGAAAGGTGATAAAAATCCCGGTCTGGGCTGCTGCACCCAGCAGCATGAGTATGGGTCTTGCCAGAAGGGTGGAAAAGTCCGTCATGGCCCCGATGCCTAAAAAAACAAGGGGGGGATAGATTCCCTGGGTCACCCCGAAGTAAAGATAGTGGAGAACAGAATTGCTTTCATAGATACCAAGCCCCAATCCCTTAAAGATGGGGATATTACCCATGAGCATCCCAAATCCGATGGGCACCAGTAGTAGGGGTTCATAATCCTTGGCAATTCCCAAATAAATAAAACCCAGGCCGATAATGATCATGATGATGTTCCGGTAATCGCATAAATAAAAACCGGTGTTCTGAAAAAATTCTAAAAATAGGGTATCCATTTTATGTCCTCTTGGGTGTCATTATCTTTCAGGGTGACCCAATTATAAAATCTAGTTTGAAATAGTTTCGATGTACAAATCCTGGTCCCAGCAAAAAAATCCTTCTTTATCCGGGAAGAGAATGTCAGACTTGAGAAGTATGTTCAAATTTGAATGAAAATTTTTCACACCGCTGATCCGGGCAAGCTCAAGGAGCCGGGGCAATGAAAAATGATCTTCCAGGGTACTGACCAAAAGGGCAAATTGCTTGGCTATTTCCTTTTGTTCCTCGGTGAGGACAAGCAGCATCTCCTTTACTTCTAAGGAGTTGTCCAGTTTTTTTACCGGCTTTTTTTTCAGGGAAAACCATCCTTTTATTTTCCGGGGGTTTTCATACAAGTCCAATCCCTTGTGAAGTTGTGCGATCACAAAGGAGAGCAGCACAAGGCCTGAAAATACAATGGTGATTCCCACTGCCGAAATGGCCCATCCATTGTTTGCATTGATTGCTTCTATTCCGTACAAACCCTTACCTCCTTAACCTAAAAAATTGCAGGGACATCAATGTCCGCTATATTTTTGGCAAATGGCGCCGTCTGATCAAGATATCCCTGCCACGCCTGCATAATGGCAGCAGCCCCGGGGGTATCCTCCTGAATAATGTCTAAAAAGGACAACCGGGGAATACTAAACACCATCCCATCTTCCAGGACGGTCATGGTGGTCTTATATCTGCCCCTGTCGCTTAAAAGTTCCATGGCAATAAAATCCCCAAGGGTTGCCAACACAACGGATTTACCATCTTCCATTGCTAGGAGCAAGGCCCCTCTTTCCAGTATAAAAAAATACTGGGCCGTGTTTCCTGCTGTGCTAAGGACATCCCCTGTGTACAATCCCCTTCGTTCAAACAGGGGAATGATTCGTTGAAGGTCTATTTCTTCCAGAGAATTGAAAATGGTCGACTTTTTTAATACATCTGATATACTCGCCATAAGGTCCTCATTACATGTTTTGTGTACAGCCCCACCCGAAAAGAAATCATTCAAGCATATTTTATTCTTCCTGTCGATAAAAAAAATGCTGTAGCCTCCCCAAATACCGTCACTTTCATTAGACAATAGCTTCCCCCTTCAAAAATTTTGTCCATTCCGTCATCATAATGGTTGACTGTAAAAGCGTAAATATCGTATTATCCTCTATTTTAACTGAATATTAAAAGGAGTTTTGAAAGATGAAAAAGTGGACCGTGCTTATGCTAATCTGTTCTATCTTTTTTTTAGGCTTTTCTGCCACTGCCTTTGGCAAAGACGCTAAAAAACTCAAGGCTGGTTTTATTTATGTTGGACCTGTGGGGGATTACGGTTTTTCCCATGCCCATGACCTTGGTCGGAAATTTGCGAAAGAAAAATTCCCCTGGCTTGAAACGGTTATTGTGGAATCCGTTGCAGAAGCAGACTGTGCCAGAATCATCGACCGCCTGATCCAGCAGCAAAAATGTGATGTGGTGTTTACCACCAGCTTTGGTTATATGGATGATACCATCAAAGCCGGCGCCAAATATCCGGATAAAATTTTCATGCACAGCTCCGGATTTAAACAGGCGCCCAACGTGGGAACCTATTTTGGTGACCTTTACCAGATGTACTATTTGAATGGTCTCATGGCCGGTGCCCTGACCAAGACCAATAAAATCGGTTATGTGGCGGCTTTTCCCATCCCTGAACTGGTTCGCCACATTGATGCCTACGCCCTTGGCATCAAAGCCGCCAACCCGAAAGCAAAACTCAATGTCCGCTGGATCTATGCCTGGTACGGACCGGACAAAGCCAAAGAAGCGGCTCAATCCCTTATTGCCCAGGGGTGTGACGCCCTGGCATTCACCGAAGACACACCGGCTGTCATCGAAGTGGGCCAGGAGGTAACAGAAAAAGGCAAACAGATTTACACCTTCTCCCATTATTCCGCCATGCAGCCCTATGGAAAGGACTCGGTTGTGTCAGGCCAGTACATGAACTGGGGGGGAATGTATGCCAAGATCCTGGAAGACATCTACACGGACAAATGGACCAATGAAGATATGTGGTGGCTGGCCAAGGAAAAGGCAGCCATTTTAGGCGGCAGCACCACTGACATGATCAACCCCAAGTTTGTCCCTGAATTAAAGAAAGTCATGATCGATACCCCGGATTTGGGCAAAATATCCGCCTATGACCTGGTGATGAAACGATATGAGCAGATGCAGCAGGGCGTGGATATATTTGAACCCTTTACCGGTCCCATTGCCGACAACAAAGGAACCATCCAGATACCGGCCGGTGTCAAAGCGTCCAAAAAAGATCTTTTGAGCATTATGTATTATGTAGACAATATTAAAGGCGACCTTCCCCAATAATTTAAACGCTTAAAGAAACCATACAAGGCCGGGAAAGTTTCCCGGCCTTTTTGTAAAGTCACATATGAAAAAAATACAACACCTTGAAATGCGAGATATTTGCAAGTCATTTCACGGTATCCATGCCAATCGAGACATCAACCTCCATGTAAAATCCGGTGAGATCCTGGGACTTCTAGGAGAAAACGGGGCGGGGAAAACAACCCTGATGAACATCCTCTACGGGCTGTACCAGCCGGATTCAGGGCAGATAAAAATCAACGGATCCCCCATCCGTATCTCCAATCCCGTTGAATCCATCACCCATGGCATTGGCATGGTCCACCAGCACTTCATGCTGATACAAAATCATTCGGTCCTTGAAAATATTGCCCTGGGGTATAAAGACACCCCCTTTTTTTTCCCGAAAGTCAAACTGCGGAAACGAGTGGAAGAATTTTCCAAGCAATTTGATTTCAAGATGGATCTGGACCAGCGGGTCTGGCAATTGTCCGCTGGAGAGCAGCAGCGAATTGAAATTATCAAAGCCCTCTTAAATGGAGCTGATTTACTGATTCTAGATGAGCCCACCTCGGTGCTGACCCCCGTCGAAATTAAAGAATTAATCTCCATCCTGCGGCAAATGAAAGCCGAAGGCCATATGATCATCTTTATTTCCCATAAATTAGACGAAATCATGGATATCTGTGACCGGGTGACCGTATTACAAAAAGGTCAGATCGTCGGACATGCCGACACCGCTGATACCGATAAAAAAGCGTTGGCCCGGATGATGGTGGGAAGGGATGTGGTCTTTAACATTGACAAGGAAAAACTGACGCCGGGCAAAAGAATTCTGTCGGTTCAAGATATCCATGTCACAGGAGACAAAGGGATGCCTGCAGTAAAGGGCATTTCCTTTGAATTGTTTGAAAACGAAATTTTTGGTATTGCAGGGGTTGCAGGGAACGGCCAGAGGGAACTGGCCGAGGCCATCACCGGCATCCGGAAAATCAATTCGGGATCCGTCTGGATGAATGGAAAGGATATCACCAACAAATCCCCCCGCCATATCTATGACAATGGCGTCTCCCACGTACCCGAGGAAAGAATCCGTTTCGGGATTGCGCCGGGACTTTTTCTCTATGACAATGCCATTTTAAAACAACACCACCTGAAAAAATTTTCCAAGCGCTACTTCCTCAAGTACAGCCAGGTGAAAAACCATACCAAAACAATTATTAGCGATTTTAAAGTCGCCACCCATTCCATTAACAACCAGATCCGAAATCTGTCCGGCGGCAATATCCAAAAATTAATTCTAGGCAGGGAAATCAGTGAACAGCCACGGCTTTTAGTGGCATCCCACCCCACCTATGGACTGGATGTGGGGGCTACCCAATTTTTAAGGGAGCACCTTTTGGAACTTCGGAAACAGGGCAGCTCGGTATTGTTGTTTTCAGAAGACCTTGAAGAAATTTTTGCGCTTTGCGACCGGGTGGCGGTTATTTTTGCTGGAGAATTCATGGGAATTTTAAATTCCGATGACAAAAGACTGAGTGACATCGGCCTTATGATGGCCGGCTCCAAGGAAAGCGTATCCATATGATAAAAATCACCACAAGCGATCGATACAATATAACCCCCCTAAGATCCCTGATGACCAATGTGTTTTCCCTGGCCGCAGGCCTTTTGGTCGTCAGCATGATTTTCCTTGTTGCCGGGGTAAATCCTTTCTATGCCATTTCCGAAATATTTTTAGGGTCTTTTGGGTCCTTCTACGGACTTAAAGAAACCCTGACCAAGGCCATCCCGCTGATTCTCATCGGGGCCGGCCTCACCCTGGCCTTTCGGGCCAAATTCTGGAATATCGGGGCAGAAGGCCAACTGCTCATGGGCGCCATTTTCTCCACCTGGACAGGCCTCACCTTTGGGGAGAGTCTTCCCCCCTATCTTATTGTCCCTTTGATGTTTCTATCCGGATTCATTGGCGGTGCCCTATGGGGAATCATTCCGGCAATCCTTAAAATCAAATATTCCATCAATGAGGTTATTTCCACATTGATGCTCAATTATATCTGTGCTGATTTTTTAACCATGCTCATTGTCGGTCCCTGGAAGGGAAACACCCGGTTTGGATTTCCCGGCACCAACAATCTTCCCGAATCAGCCATACTGGGGGTAATCCCTGGATCTCGCATCCACTATTCCACCCTGATTTTAGCCATTATCTGCGCCATTATCCTCTGTGTGGTAGTTTACAAAACAAGGTTCGGATATGAAACCCGGGTGGTGGGGGAAAATCCAGATGCCGGCAAATATGCAGGCATTAACTTTCTTAAAACCAGCCTGATTATCATGGCCATTTCCGGGGGACTTGCCGGGTTTGCAGGCGTGGGAGAAATAGCCGGCATCCACCATTATCTGGGATATCCCGCCTCGATATCCTCGGGGTATGGCTTTACCGCCATCATTGTGGCCTGGCTTGCCAAACTGAACCCCTTATACGCCATTATCTCGGGCATATTTTTTGCCGGTATTCTTGTGGGAGGCGATGCCATCCAAATATCTTTGGGACTGCCGGCCGCCACGGTTGAAATCGTTAACGGCACCCTGTTGATTTTTTTAATCATGGGGGATTATTTTTTAAACAACACGCTGAATATCCGCTTTTCAACCAAATAAGAATCAAACTGATAGGAATCCAATTGATAGGAAAAAACAATGGAAGAAATTATCATTTCAACACTCCAGCGAACCATGATTGCTGGCACCCCGCTGCTGCTGGCCACCACAGGAGAAATTATCTGTGAAAGATCCGGCATTCTGAACCTGGGAGTGGAAGGGGTTATGGCCGTTGGTGCGGTGGTGGCCTTTATTGTCACCCTGACAACCGGCCAGCCCTGGCTCGGGGTTCTTGCCGCCATGGTCGCCGGCATGACCATCTCCATCATCCATGCCTTTGCCTCCATTACCCTCCAGGCCAACCAGGTGGTTTCAGGCCTGGCGCTTACCATGCTTGGGTTAGGTCTTTCAGGCATGCTGGGCAAATCCTATGTGGGCAAACCCCTTACCATAAAAATGAATGATTTTGCCATTCCCTATCTGTCGGACATCCCCTATATCGGAAAAATCCTATTTTTCCAAAGTCCTTTTTTCTATCTGGCCATTTTTCTGGCCCTTGCCGCCTGGTTTTTACTGGAACGGACACGGCTGGGTATCCAGATCCGGGCCACCGGAGAAAACCCAAAGGCCACTGAAACCCAGGGGGTCAATGTATTTTTAATCCGTTATCTTTCCGTCCTCATTGGCGGGGGATTTTCCGCCCTGGCCGGGGCCCATTTGTCCATATCCTATTCAAAATCCTGGATTGAGGGCATGACCGCAGGAAGAGGCTGGATCGCCATTGCATTGACAATTTTTGCCCTGTGGAACCCGGGCCGGGCCATCTGGGCTGCCTTTCTTTTCGGAGGCATCTTTGTGGTCCAGTATTTAATGCAGCCCCTGGGGATTTCTCCCAATTTTCTATCTATGCTGCCCTATATCGCCACCTTGCTGATTCTGCTGCTCATCAGTTTAAAAGACCCCAAAAAACTCAATGCCCCGGCCATGCTGGCTGCCCCGTACAACCGCGGGGAAAGATAATAAAACCTTTTGACTTTTGCCTTGATTTTATTGATACTTATACGGAATTTATTCAGATCTAATTCCTATAATTTAAAGGTGTATAGGATATAATTATGAAATTTGCCAGACGTTTTTTATTCGGCTGTTTCATCCTCATTTTCCTTTGCTCAACTTGTGCTCCGGTTTCTGCCATTTCCATTCCGGAAGAACTAAAACTCAGCAAAGAATTCATGGAAATGATGAAATCACAGCGGGTTATTCTCCATGACCCCATTGCCATGCACATGATCAACACCGTGGGCTACCATATCCTGTCGGGCCTGCCCTCCCAACCCTTTAATTTTACCTTTTATTTGGTCAATGATGATTCCTTTAATGCCTTTGCCAGCCCGGCCGCCAATATTTTCATTTATAAGGGGCTGCTCTTTGCATTGGATACCATTGACGAACTTGCCGGGATCATGGCCCATGAAATGGGGCATGCCGTAAACCGGCATGTTTCCGAATCCATTGACCGGTCCAAATTGTTGAGTTACGGCAGCATGGCCGGCATGCTGGCGGGAATCCTCGTAGGCGCGGCCGGGGGAGGAACGGCAGGATCGGCATTAGCCATGGGCTCCGCGGCAGCCGGTCAATCGGCCATGCTTGCCTTTACCAGGGAAAATGAAACCGAAGCAGACCAGAATGCCTTCCTGTTTTTAAAAGAAACCGGCTATTCTCCCGAAGGCCTCCTGTCCGGCCTTACCAAAATGCGAGCCTCCGATTATCACGGGATTGAAGGCATTCCGGATTATTTTAAAACCCATCCGGGCACAGGAAACCGAATTATCCATCTTGCTGGAATCCTGGAAAATTACAACCCGGCCCAAAATATAAAAACACCCCCTGAAACCTTTGAGTTTAGCATGGTTAAATACCGGCTGATGGGACTTTACGGAAACCCTGACACCAGTTTCAACCGAGTGGCAACCCAATTACAAGGCGAGCCCGAAAACCCGGCCCTCCTCTATGGAATGGGACTGTTATACGCCAGAAAAAATCAGCGGAACCTGGCCATCTCCTACCTGAAAAAAGCCTTGTCCATTCGTTTATTTGAACCCATGATTCTTATGGAACTTGGCCGAATCTACATCCATGACGGACAACTTGAAACCGCCAAAAATGTGCTGACAGGCGTAAAAGACAACCCCATCATGGGGCTTTGGGCCAGGTATTATCTTGCCATTGCCCAGCTTAAATCCGGAGAGACCCGCCTCGCTGAAAAGAATTTAAAACAGGTGCTGGATGAAGAGCCGGACGCCTTTCCCCGTGCTTATTATCACCTGGCCGATATCATGTCCCAGGAAAAAAACGAGCCCATGTCCCACTATTACCTGGGGGTCTATTATTCAGAATCCATGGATTTAAAAAACGCTGTCCTTCACCTGAAGCGAGCAATTGATAGCCTGGAAGACCTTAAAACAAAGGAAGATGCCAAAAAACGTCTTGACCGAATTTCAGGCCAGCTCAAAGCCAAGAGATAATCCTCCCAACCACAAAATCTTGTGTCAAATTTTGATCCAAAAAACCCTTGTTTTTTTGAGTATTATTCTGGGAGGAACGGCATTATTTTTTTAAACTGGGGTTGACCGCTGATAAATACCGTATCATTTTCAGTGTAAATATTGGTAATATCCAGGTCGATATGAAATTGTTCACTGCTGATTTGGGTAATAAGGGGCTGAAGCTTTGGAATTTCAACGGGATAATCCACACCGTTCATAAGTAATAGCGCTTTTAACAAGTTGTCCGCTATTTTATTCACTTTATTTTTATTGGGTTTTTGCAAAATATAGGGCGTAATATACAGCAATCGTTTGCCTGCATCATACCGCAGAGAAGCGTTGCAGCTAAAAGCAGTATTGAAGTTTCCGATATTCATCAACAGGACCTGATTGCCCAAATGCGTTTCAAGTTTAATGTTTTTACCACGGATATCAAGGTCAAAGGTCACTTTATTAGAGCCAATTTTGAGGTTATCAATGGCGTGAATCCATAATTCACCTTTTACATATGACCCTCGTTCAAGGTTCAATGGTAGGGCGGCTTTAATCATTTTGGTGATCACATTATGGGGAATGGTAATACTAATTTCATCGGACGCAAAAATTTGTGAACTGCCGAAAATGTTTATCAGCAGAATCAAACAAACAAGAATTAGACATCTATTTTTCATAATAAAAAAATCACCCGTATCATCGGGTATCCAGATTGGAAAGGTTACGCGCTATAACTCAACCCAAAATCAAACTTTATCAAAGGCTGAAAACTGCATGGTAAATGTCCCCCTGCCCTGGGTGGCAGACCTAATCGCCGTGGAATACCCAAACATTTTCGACAGGGGAACCACGGCTTTAATCACCTGGATACCTGCCTTGGGATTGATGGATTCCACCTTACCGCCACGGCCGTTCAAATCGGAAATGGCATCTCCCATGTAAGTGTCCGGCACAAAGATTTCCACTGACATGATGGGTTCCAAAAGTGCCAGAGCAGCAATATTCAAAGCATTTTTACATGCCATTGATGCACACACGGAAAAAGATAGTTCCGAACTTCTACCCTCTTCAAAGCCACCCCCCTCCAGCACAATCCCCACATCCACCAGGGGATATCCCTTTAAGAATCCGCCTTCAAGACTTTCCCGAATGCCGGTTTCAATGGCCGCCACATATTGTTCGGGTATCTGCTCTGGTGTGACATTGGAAGTAAAGGTAACCCCTTCGCCCCTGTCCAGTGGCAACAAACGGATGGCCACCTTGGCATAATGCGCTTTTCCGGTAATCTCCCGTTCAAAAACAGCCTCCCCCTTTGCAGGAGAGGTGATCACTTCCCGGTAAACCACCTGGGGACTGCCCACGTTGACCTTGGTGTTAAATTCTTTGAGCATCCGAGAAATAATAATTTCAAGGTGAAGTTCCCCCATGCCCGAAAGAATCGTCTGGCCGGTTTCTTCATCCCGGCTCACCTTAAGAGTGGGATCTTCAATCGTAAATTTTTCCAGTACACTGTCTATTTTTTCCTGGTCTGCATGGGTTTTGGGTTCAATGGCAATGGAGATGACCGGTGCCTCATATTCCATTTTTTCCAGGAAAACAGGAAACTTCTGGGAACACAGGGTATCGCCGGTACCCGATTCCTTGAGCCCCACAAGACCAATAATATCTCCTGCCGATGCCAGATCAATGCGCTCCCTTTTATTGGCATGCATCCTGAGCAGCCGGGATAATTTTTCATTTTTATTTAACAGCGGATTAAACACCTCGGATCCAGATTCAATTTTCCCTGAATAAATTCTGGCAAAGGAAAGTTTTCGGCCCTCAATCATTGATACCTTGAAAATCAGGGCGGCCAGGGGGGCATTCTTTTCAGGTAAAAATATCAATTCCTCCCCTGTCTCGGGATGAATTCCCTTTATGGGCGGAACATCCTTGGGGCTTGGCAAAAACAATTCAACGGCATTGAGCAGAGGCTGAATCCCTTTGTTCTTCAAAGCACTGCCGCAAAGCACCGGCACAATCTTTCTGGCAATGGTTGCCTTCCGGATGGCCATTACCAGATCCTGACGGCTGATCTCTTGTTCCCCCAGGTATAACTCCATGATATCATCATCCTGCTCAGAAATGGCTTCCAGAAGTTTCTCCCGGTATTCTTGTACCAGCTCTTCAAATTCAGGATCAATATCAGAGATGGTAAATTCAGCCCCCAGACTTTCATCATCCCAGCAGATCTGCTGCATATCAACAAGGTCAATAACCCCCCTAAACCGATCCTCCGCCCCCATGGGCAGCTGAATCACCACGGGATTGGCACCCAGTTTTTCAATCATGGAATCAACCGCTGCAAAAAAATCAGCACCGGTCCGGTCCATTTTATTGATAAAGGCCATCCTGGGAACAGAATAACGGTCTGCCTGTCGCCATACGGTTTCAGACTGGGGCTCCACCCCGCCAACTGCACAGAAAACCCCGATGGCACCATCCAATACCCGCAGCGCCCGTTCCACTTCCACGGTAAAATCCACATGCCCCGGGGTATCGATGATCTGGATCACGGACTGATGCCATTCACAGGTGGTCACAGCAGAGGTAATGGTAATTCCCCGGTCCTGTTCATCCTGCATCCAGTCCATAACGGCCTCACCGTCATGAACCTCCCCTATTTTGTAAGATTTACCCGTATAATACAGGATTCTTTCGGTTACAGTGGTCTTGCCCGCATCAATATGGGCCATGATTCCGATATTTCTAATATTTGAGATCTTTTTTTGTTTGCTCATTTTACAATCAACATATTTGGTTTATAAAAATATTTAAGACTGACGTGCCCCCCAAGGGTTGCCACATCAGATCCATTCACAAGTAATTTCACCTGTTTCACCCCGGGAATGTTCAATGCCAAGGAGTTCACGATTGAATAAATGGCCAATAGCTCTGAAACGGTGTCCATGTTTTTCAAACGCCCGTCCCCTATCCCCAGGTCCACCCAGGCCCTTCCCTCCTCGGAGATAAAAAGGGCAATCAGCTTTGTATCCATTGGAAAAGTGGACGCCAGATCCGAATTAGGGGGCCCTGCCATCAATGCCCCAAGGATATCTTGCCCCAGTTCATGGGCGTTCAAATTTGAAGGGAATTGTTTGGGCAAAGCCTTTAACACCCCTTTTCCCGGATCAGCAAAATACAAAAACCCGTCAAACAGCCTGGTATCTACAATTTCATGGTTCACGTTATCTGGACCCAGATCGCTCTGGACGATCTTGTCCTGGTTTGCCCCGGCGCCAGGGCCACAAATGGTCAGACACCCCAGCAGAACAAAAAAAACAAGTTTATTTCTTTTAAATTTCATGGGCACACGGTCCATAACTCCATTAATTTAGATGGAAATTAATACAGCATCACCTCTGGTGTGTCAAGAAAATAGCTTGCAAAACAGGGGCAGGTTTAATAAAATCAAGGGTCAAAATAATATTTGTCTTATAAAAATAATATTAGAATCAAATATTTTTTTCAACTGAACTTTTTTAACTATTTTCAACCAGGAGCACCAGAGGTATTATGATCCCCGGGTTTGAAGCACTTGTGGAGCAGAGAATAAAAAAGGCCCAAAAGGATGGGAGCTTTGACAATCTTGCGGGCCAGGGAAAACCCCTTACCTTCGAAGACCAGCATGTCCCCCAAGAATTGCGGCTTGCCCATAAAATCCTTAAAAATGCTGGTTTTCTGCCCCCGGAAGTCGAACTGAGAAAAAAGATTACCAAGATAGAACAATTGCTTGGGGAAACCGAATATGATTCCAAGGAAAGGTCAAAAATTCAAAAAAAGCTCAACTATCTTTTAACAAAACTTGGCACAACCAGGGGAGAATCACATTCTTTCCCGGTGCTCACCGATGAATACAGGGAAAATATAATAAAAAGATTATCATGAAAATTCCAAAAGCAGACAAAGAAGGACTCTTTAAAAGTATTTTTACAGCTTATTTTATTTTGCTGTTGCACGTATTTCTATTAGCAGGCGTCGGCATGTCAGTGGTCCTTTTCAAGGGCGTATACCATTATCTGCCCTATATAATGGCCGGTCTTGCCATCCTGGTGCTGACCGTTGCCTGGATCATCTACCGAAGAGTGCGGGAGCACTCCACGGATCTTCGAACCGTATTGTCCGCCCCTGAATTCCAGGACAGAACCGTTGAAGTCAAACTGCTGGGCGGCCTGGCCTCTTTTAAGATAAAGGCCAAGGAAAATAACAACCTGCTCCTTGATCACGATTCAGGTCACCCCGTTTCCGATACCCACCTCATTGAAAATTCAGCGGACAAGGCAGAACATAAAATGCTGGAACTGAATACGCTTTATGCCAGAGAATTGATCAGCAAAGAAGAATTTGAAACCGCAAGACAACATATTATCCAGGGATAAAGTGAAGGAGCGTAAGATGAAAAAAATCAGACTGGCCCTTTTATCCGGCGGAGTCTCTTCGGAAAGAGAGGTCTCCTTGAACAGCGGCACCCAGGTATTTGAGGCCCTTGACAAGAACCGCTACGAGATCACCCGGTATGATCCTAAAACCGATCTGCCCAAACTTGTCATGGATGCCCCCACCCTGGATGCAGCCCTGATCATTCTCCACGGCCCCTTTGGAGAGGATGGCACGGTCCAGGGGCTTTTGGATCTTTTGGACATCCCCTACCAGGGAGCAGGCGTCCTGGGCTCTGCCGCTGCCATGAACAAACTGGTTGCAAAACGCCTCTATGAGGGCGCAAAGGTCCCGACACCGCCCTATCTTTCCTTCTATATAAAAGACGAAATCAACATTCCCGAGGTAATCAAAAGCCTGGGCCTTCCCCTGGTGGTAAAGCCTGCCTGCGCTGGATCCAGTGTGGGCATGACCATTGTAAAGGGTCAGCAAGATTTTGAACCCGCCATCAAATTGGGGTTTGAACATGATGACACCCTGATTTTTGAAGCCTATGTCAAAGGGGTGGAACTGACCTGCGGGGTATTGGGCAATGATACATTAGAAGCCCTGCCGGTCATTGAAATCATACCAGGCGATTCCCATGAATTCTTTAACTATACGGCCAAATATGTGGCAGGAGAAACAGAAGAAATCTGTCCGGCCCGTATCGATGAATCCACCCGCTTAAAGGTTCAGGAACTAGCCATCCTGGCCCATAAAGCCCTGTTTCTCAAAGGATACTCCCGGACCGACATGATCTTAAGAAATGGCGAACTGTCCGTACTTGAAACCAATACCATCCCCGGCATGACCGCCACCAGCCTCTTTCCCCAATCGGCACAGGTAGGCGGGTATTCCTTTTCAGCATTGCTGGACAAATTAATCCAATTGGCCATTGAAGAAAATAAACGAACAAATTTAAGGAGAGCAAGATGAAAATCCTCGTCATAGGCAGCGGCGGTAGAGAACACACACTGGTGTGGAAAATATCCAAAAGTCCCCTGGTTGAAAAAATCTATTGCGCCCCGGGCAATGCCGGTACCCACGACCTGGCCCAAAACGTCCCCATCAATGCCGAGGATATTGACGCATTGGCAGCCTTTGCCAAGGAGAACCAAATCGATCTCACCGTGGTCGGTCCTGAAGGTCCCCTGGTAAAAGGGATTGTGGATGTTTTTGAGAGCCAGGGTCTTGTGGCCTTTGGCCCCAGCAAGGCCGCAGCCCAGCTGGAAGGATCCAAAATCTTTTCAAAAAATCACATGCGCAAGTACAATATTCCCTGTGCCATGGGCAAAGCATTTACCGATGCAGCCAAGGCCAAGGTCTATGCCAAGGCCATGGGCGCCCCCTGCGTGGTCAAAGCCGATGGACTGGCCGCCGGCAAGGGGGTAATCATCTGTGCCACCCTGGACGAGGCCTATCAATCCATTGACGACATGCTGACCCAAAATATGTTTGGGGATGCCGGTGCCATTGTGGTGGTGGAAGAATGCCTGGCCGGAGAAGAAGCCTCGTTTATCGCCCTCTCCGATGGCAAGACCGTATTGCTCCTGCCCGAATCCCAGGACCACAAACGGGTGTTTGACAATGATGAAGGCCCCAACACCGGCGGCATGGGCGCCTATTCCCCGGCTCCTGTCCTGGATCACCTGCTCAGAGAAAAAGCCATGCGGGAGGTCATGATCCCCACCATCCAGGGGATGGCCAAGGAAGGCACCCCTTTTAAGGGAGTTCTCTATGCCGGCCTCATGGTGGACAAGGATCAGATCAAGGTGCTCGAGTTCAATACCCGCCTGGGAGATCCCGAGACCCAGCCCATTTTAATGCGCCTTGAAAATGATTTGGTCCCCCTGATGGAAGCCTGCTGTGACGGCACCCTGCACAACCACACCACTAAAATTGATCCAAGGGCCGCCATGTGCGTGGTCATCTCTTCGGGGGGATACCCTGGTTCCTATGAAACAGGCCATGAAATCCTGGGACTGGAACAAGCCAATGCGGTAAAAAACACCGTGGTGTTCCATGCAGGCACCGGCCTTGAGGGAAATACCGTGGTCTCTGCCGGCGGCCGGGTCCTGGGCGTCACCTCCCTAGGCGATACCGTGGAAGAGGCCATTAAAACCGCCTATGAGGCATCTGCAAAGATTTCCTTCAAAGACCATTTTTACAGACGAGACATCGGGGCCAAGGCCCTGAAACGCCTGTCCATCCCCCCCAAGGTCGGGGTGATCATGGGCAGTGATTCAGATTTTCCCGTCATGGAAAATACCCTGTCTATTTTGAAAAAATTTGATATCCCCTATTATGTCACCGTTGCCTCGGCCCACAGAACCCCGGATGCAGCGGCCCAACTGGCAAAAGAAGCCCGAAGCAAAGGGGTTGCCGTCTTGATCTGCGGTGCCGGCCATGCAGCACATCTGGCCGGCGTCATTGCCGCCCACACCACCCTGCCCGTCATCGGCGTTCCCATTGATTCATCCGCTCTTCAGGGCATGGACAGCCTGTTGGCCACGGTCCAGATGCCTCCGGGCATTCCCGTAGCCACCATGGCCATCGGCAAATCCGGGGCCTACAACGCCGGTATTTTTGCCGCCCAGATTCTCGGAGTCAACAACTCCCGGATGGCGGAGAAACTGGCTGCATTTAAACAAGAAATGGCTGACAAGGTGACAAAAAAGGCCCGGTCATTTGCCTAAAAAAACAGAACCGGTCAAAATAAAACCTGGCCAAATAAAACCTGCCCGAATCAAATCGGACAAGGCAAAAATCGTCCGGGTGGACCCTCCAAAAGACCC
>CAYWNB010000017.1:29283-31916 GCA_964459195.1 uncultured Desulfobacula sp. | reverse complement strand
CCCGGCGCATGGCCCATGCGATTTTACGCCCTACGGTCATTAAATTCCTTGAAACCGCATTTAATGACGAGTCAACCGAATTTCAATTCGAGGAAATCCGTGTCAGGCAGGGAGCAAAACTCACCAATGTCAGTCTGGTGGATTCCGGTATTCGGCAGGAGATGAATCTGATTGTTATTGCCATACAGGATAAAAACGGAAAAATGATGTTTAACCCTAAAGCAGATACAAAATTTGTCATTGGGGATACTATTATAGTCATGGGAAGTGCCAAGAGCATTAAACAGCTTGAAAGCCTGATGCGGGTATAAACCTTAGGTGATAGCCAGATTTAATCCGGATACTATTTGGATATCAGGCCAGGTCCATTCTAAAAATCAAATTAAGGGGTATTCACACAAAAAAAAGCTAACTGTGAAAAGTGCTATAAATTCTATAATTCGGTGGTGTATAATAAATAAATGTAATTTTTGCCGTGATTATTCATTCAATGAAAATATATTATGTGATTTATTGCAGGAAGAGTATCATGCTAAGGGGGAGATTCCCCCTTGTCTTTTCTTTAATTTTAAAATTTTAATGACAGCGGTTTCTCTGTATTTTTATAAAAATTAAAATGAAATTCACTGGGAGGCATAACAGTCTGATCTCCCCTTCTGGAATTCCATAATAAGGTAATACGCCTACCTTTATATATTTTTCGATTCTGGTATTCGCCGCTCAAAATGGCAGAAATTTTCTAATTTTACTCACTATAGATTGATTCGTTTCTATTTTCAGATACAGGTCTCCTGGCCTCTCTCCCCCCTGGCCTTCTGCCCCCATACCTTTCAGACGGATCTGTTGCCCGTTACGGGTATTGAATGGAATAGTTATCACCAGCTTCTTTGTTTGCCATGTGTGGTAATACGCATAAGGACCACCTTTTTCCGCCAAATCCTTATTAACTTGAATAGTATCATGGAAATCTTTCCCATGAAGCGGAATTTTGGATCCTGATAGATTCTGCAACAATTTTCGGGCAACCCAACCCATTTTTCCGGGCAGCGAACTCTTTGATGGAGATTTGTCAAAATTCATGATCCCAAAAAAGAATCCGCCTCTGATAGAAAAATTAGATCCTTTGAACTCAAATTTTTTACTTCCAGCACCATCAAATTGTTGAAAAATATCGCTAAAATTTCTGAACCCAAAAGACTGAGCCAGTTCATCAAACACTTTTTGAATATCTGTTCCTTTAAAAATATCCTGGTCAGAATAACTATGCCGAAACTTCGTATATGCATCAGCAGAACCATATTGATTCCACAAAGAATCGTAATCCTGCCTTTTCTTTGAATCAGACAATACAGCATAAGCCTCATTTATCTGTTTCATCGTATCAAGGGCAGCAGGGTCATCCATATTTCTATCCGGATGATATTTAACTGCCAGATCCCGATACGCTTTTTTTATCTGCGTCATATCGGCATCTTTTGAAACATTTAATATTTCATAATAATCCTGGGTTTCCATAGCTATTCTTTTTTGTCTAATATACCCATTTTAAATCCCATATTTTCTAATATTACTGGATCAAGTCCATATTCCCTTAATCACTAACAGTAAATTTTAAACTTGTAAAGAATCTGCCAGTTAAGACCTCTTTAAAATAAAAACATTTATAAAGTCTGCCTGATTACTCCTGTCAGCAGGGAAATGTTTGCAGTTGATGGCTGCAAGCTGAGGGGTATCTGGGGTATTCTGAAGTGTCCATTCTGGGAATAGCTACAATATAGTTCAAAATCAAGTTATACATATCAGGCGATTAAAGGCTCTGTGTAGTTTTCTTCTGCAGGAATTTTCATCATACATTACTTCAGTTGAATGCCAAAAACTATAGTATATAGAGCATCATGGGCACGATTTGTATCCACACATACGATCCAGTCTGTCCGTCATATTGTTCAGTTTGTCCTCGATATTTTGACACAGGGACTTAAGTTCGTCATCGGTAATATCCTCGGGGATGGCAACCGGTTCGCCAAATTCAATGACCATGCGGCTGAACGGTTTAGGCAAAATGGTCCTATCCCATGCCTTGGTAAAGGTGATCACCCGGTCACCGGAACAGGCCATGGGTACGAATAGAGCCCCGGTCTGCCTGGCCACAGCGACCATGCCTTTTTTCAATTTACGCCGTGGTCCTTGGGGGCCGTCAACAGCAGTACCGCACAGGTATTTTTTATCCCCTTTGTTCATGACATCAATCATCTGGTGTAAAGCCTGTCTTCCTCCCCTGGAAGAAGATCCCCTTACCGGTGTGTATCCAAATTGTCTGGCGATGGTGGCTGTCATCTCTCCGTCCAGACTACGGCTTATCATGATCAGCCGATCACCTAAATTTCGGAAAAAATAAAAAAGGAAAATGGAATGTCGGTGCCAGGAGGCACCCACCACGTGGTGGGGAAGGCCCGTTTGCCTGAAATGACGGTCATATACTTGCCGATTGATGATGGTTATCCGCACGGTGGCAAACCATAGTCGGGCCAGCCAGGCAGCTGAAAACCCGATGATGGTGGCTTTGATTCTCTGCTTAAATGAATATAAATAGGGCATGACACTCCTTAAATTTGTTTGCGGCATTTATACCT
>CAYWNB010000017.1:0-29183 GCA_964459195.1 uncultured Desulfobacula sp. | reverse complement strand
TTTGCGTCTGCTATTTTTTTAAACCGGTTAACGCATTGATGCTCAAAAAACCGGGACCAATCCTTGGAGGTTTCAAGCTCCCGGAACGGAACCCAGGTTTCAACCAATGCCAGTCCCTTGCCTGACAGAATATAATTTAACACCGGCGGGGCAATCCAGTGATTGACATGAATATCTGTAAAAATCTCACCCTTTGTATCAACGCTGAAATCTTTTCCAAAAATTTTCAAAGTAAGTCTGCCATTTGAAAATTTCTCACCCAATATATCCGCTCTGGACTCAAGATCTGTCTGCTTGATATTTTCTTTTAATTGACCCATTACTCGAAGATACGCCTGCTCAGACTTGGATTCATATTTCTCTTTTTGACCACCATAGGCGCTAAGCGTTTTTTCATCAATAAACGGACATTCACTTAAAGACGCCTGGCCTTGAAACACGGCAGCTGCAAATGCAAGGCAGGTCGGTTTGTTGCATTTGCGGCAATTGGTTTTTTCCAATAATTTGAATACATCCATGGTGGTGTTGAATTTTGCCATATCAATGGGATTCCTTCTTCTTATTTAACTTTACCTGTGGTGTTTTGCCTTTGGCTGCATAAAAAAATATAAATTTCAGGCAACCAGGATCAGACCCGCCACCCAGCTTGTAGAATTTTTATCCGATAAATTTGATTTTTCCGCTTTTGATGCTGACCACCCCGAAGACGCCATCAATCGGATGACATTGATACCAAATCCCGACATTGACGGACGAGCTGACGCCAGGTGACGACATGGTTTGTTCTCTGCTAAAACGCAGCAGTTTTCATGTTCCTCACAAAACAGGTCTTTACATGATCCGCCAGCAAATCCCTTTGACTTTTTAAAGCCTGAGTTAATGGCTTTTTGCTCCACTGTTGCCACAATATGGTGAAGCAGCTGCATCACACCCTTTCGCTCATCGGAAAACATAACAGAGATTGGTAATTCTATTTTAACAACAATGGAATAATGGCTCTGTGTTTGCCATTTTCTAAACCCGAATGGGCCTTTCACATGGGGAGGGCAACTTGCTGCCACACCAAATTTAGGACATTTATATTCCCCGTTGCATAAGGCTGCCAGATTATCTTCAATTTGAATCTCTTTAGATAAAATAATGGCTGAAGCCGTTGCTCCCAGATTTTTTGCTTCACAAGTTAAGGGTAGAAGCTGCTCTGTTGAGATCAATACATTTCCCATTTTTCATATTATCGCTATATTTAAATAATTTCAGTTCACAGATATGATCAGATTTCCCTGCTCCTTTTTTACAGGATAAAGGGTAATCGAATGGGGTGCAGGACCGAATATTTTATTCCCGCCTGAATCATAGGTGGATTTATTAAGACTGCAGCACTGAACCGTTTCGGTCCCTGGAACCGGATCCAATCGACGATGACCCAAATGGGTACACCGATTGTGAAACGCCCGATACTCGCCATCCTCTGTGCAAACAACGAGCACTCGTTTGGGAAGGTTTTTACCCTCGAACCGTATTGCACCACCCGGAGTATTCAATCCCGGAGCCTTATCTATCGCTATGGTCAGCCGCCCATCTGCATAATTCCAACAGCCATCTATTCCGGGTTTGGTGGTCGCTGATAACCCCAGCAATCGCTGGAAAAAACTTCTTTTCAAAAATTTAATAGCCATGGTTTCTTCCTTTAAAAAATCATTTAAAATTTATGATTAACAAAACCAAAACAGATATTCAATCGTTTTGACTGGCAATAAAAAAATCATTTTGACACCCGCCCCTCTTCTCTCTGGGCTGGTCTGCCACCTTGGTTGGTGATCACAATGCCGGAAAAAATCAACCCCATGCTGAAAAAATGAACAAATCCAATGGTTTCATTCAAAAACAAGTATCCGAGAAACCCGCTGAACAGCGGCAGGGTATAATAGACCATCCCGGCCCTGGACGGCCCCAGGGTAACAATGGCCTGATTCCAGAGGACAAAGGCACACAGGGAAGCAAAAATCCCCACATAAAGAATGGCAGGGATGGTGGTGTGATTCAGATAATTCCCCTGGGCCGCTAGCTGACCCTGTTCCCATACAAAAAAGGGCAATAGAAAGAAAAGCCCCATTAAAAAACAGGTAAATTGAAGGGTATACACAGAGATTCCTAATGGTTTACGTTTCAGCAAAAGGCTGTAAACGGCAAAAAGAATAGAGGCGGCCAGCATCCACAGATCCCCAATGGCAAAGGAAATATTCACCAGGGTGGACAAGGCCCCCTTGGTGACAAGAAACACTACCCCTGTGAGAACCAGAGAGACACCGATCCCTTTTTTGACGGAAAGGACTTCCTGGTACAAGATTCTTGAGAAAATCATAATAAAAATGGGAAAGGTGATGGCGATCAGGGACAGGTTCATGGCCGTGGTGGTATGGCCGGCAATGTAAATGAAGGTATTAAAACAGGTGATCCCGATGAAAGAGGTGATACAAAAATAAACCAGGTGCTGCCGGATTGCCGGCCATTCTTGGATTAGACCCCTGATGGCAAAGGGTGCAAAGACGAGCACTGCGGTTATCCAACGGAAAAAGGCCAGACTCACGGGCGGGATGCAGTCACTTAACCCCCTTGCCACTATGAAATTTCCTGACCAGATGGCAGTAGCGCCCAGGGCGAACAAATATCCAGTTGCAATGGAATGAGGGTTGGATTTTTCGGTCATATCGTCTCCTTTTGTAGGTTTCATTTATTATGGGAAATTTGAACACAAAAAGAAAGGGACAGATCCAAAAAAAAAGGGTACGGACAACAAAACAGAATCAGGCAGATGTTTTGAGCTGATTGGAAGCGATATGACCCATAGCCTGGAACGCGGTTGCAATGGAGATACCGGCTCCGGAACGGGTTCTCATCCAGTCCTGGCCTGCCAGAATGGATCCTGCTGCATAAAGATTCCCATGGACAGGGGTATTGTCTCGGCCAAGGGGACGAAAATTTTCATCTGTGACAAGCCCCGCAAGGTTTATGGCATGGCCCCTGGGATCAAAATAGGTTGTGCCATGCCAGTTTTTCCGGTCCGATGGTTGATCAACCGGCAGGTTAAATACAGGTTCTGTCACCCCTTTCCGATCCGCAACCAATCCCTTTGATAAAAAACGGCCCGTGGCAAGGAGGCAGGTTTTTGCCTGAATCCTTGTTGTACGGCTGTTCGATGGGGTTCCCGTCTCCAAAACAAACCCCTGGTCAGGGGAATGGGCGGCCAAAAGAACACGCTGGTCCGGCCGCTGGGTAACACTGGTATTGGCAAGCAGTTTTTTAAAGGTTTCCTTGAGACGAATTCCCGGAACCGATATAGGGGATGTTGGGATTTCAAATATTTTGATTCCCAAACCGTCTTCAAGACGATTCAAAATATTTTCAGAACGGTTGATTCCCAGGATGGCTGGTATGCCCAAAAAATATTCATCCTTGATCAAGGGTTTGATTGCCGCCACAAGTTTGTCCTGAACCTGTTCGGTTTCCATGGCCTGGGCCATGAGGGGGGTAAAGAGCTCGGACCGTTGGGACATTTGCGGAAAATCAACAGTCCCGATGTTAATCTTACCCCAGGAGGATTTTAAAACCTGCTGAACAAATTTGGCCCGAAATTCACGCAACCCCTTGAAATCCAGGAGCAGCAGCGGTTTTTTTTCAGCAAGGGCTATGACATTATTGGCCATGGTCAAAGGAAATCTGTAGGTGGGCTTTGCTGTCCCGAATGCCGTCATAATCGAGCTGTTCACCCGGGGCTGCCCCCCATAGCCCAATCCACTCTGGGTCAGCCCCTGTGTCAGCTCGTCAAAGGCCGCTTGAATATCCGATTCAGAGATCTTCAGGAAAGGATGGGAAGGAAAGTATTTTGGAATCCGGGCAAGGCCCTGCCAGGGATCTTTGCAAAGCCCTGTTTCAGGAGAGGTCAATCCCCAAAAATCCAGCAAACCGCTGGCATATTCAAAGGCACCAGCTCCCCCCACCACCACCCCGGATAGACCACGGTTTGCCGCAAACACAGCCGCCGCCATGCCTGCCATGCCAGCGCCGATGATCACAAGATCTGTGTGGATATCTTCTTTGTTTTCCATTCTCTTATCCTTTCTTGTCCTCTACCATATCCGGATCTGCCATATCCGATTCCATGTCCAAGCCGTAAAAGGAACAGAACATGGCTTCGTTCAACTCTGCCTGGGCCAGCTGGCTACCCCATAAAACCGGCTTCTGGCCCTTGAACCGTTCCGTGAGTAAAAATCTGATATTGTCCAGCCCCTGGCTTCCTTTAATATAGGCTTCGTCATACATAAAACCGGTTACCCTCAGGCTGCAAAAAGTGCCCTGGCAGGCCCCCTTTCCCAGGCGGGAATGAATACGAAGGGAATTTAAATCGGCTGTTTCCCGGTTCTGCTTCAACCAGAGAATCAGCTCCTTAAAGTGGCTTTTGGGTATCATTTCACACTCACACATCATACTGTCCCCGGGAACAGGCTCCCTGGCCCAGAGCTTGACCGACATGCCTGCTTCAATAAGCTTGCTGGGAGCCTTGGACATCAAGGGGGTTTGAGCCGTGGTGCAAACAGATGTCACCTTTAATTTTTTGGCGGCCAGATCTGCTGTCTTTTCGGCCATGAGTCGGTAGGTGGTCACCTTGCCACCGGTGATGGTCAAAAGGTTCTCCACATCATCTCTTGAATGGTCAAACAGATAAAAGCCCCTTGAAACCGCCCTGTCATCTCCTGTGGGCTCATTTTGGCTGTTCACAAGGGGTCTGACACCGGCATAGGCCCTTATATATCTTGTGGTTTCAAGTCCGGGAATCATCTGGGCTCCCTGGTCCACAAGAAAATCGATTTCATTAAAGTTTGGTTGGATAGCGTCCAGGTTGTCAAGGCGAACGGAAGTGGTGCCAAAAATGGAAACCGTACGGCCCGGCACCAAAATATCGCCATCGGCTGCCGGTCTTAATCGGTTGATCACATGGGTGCTCAGCCGGTTATGGGTAACCAGTAAAGAACCCTTTGAATAAATCATATCAAGATGGATCCCGGCAAACTCTGTTACCATGCCAGCCCAGGCACCGGCGGCATTAATAACCACCCGGGGGGTAATATAAAAACAATCCCCTGTCAGATTATTCCGGACCTTTACTCGTTTAATGCTCTTTTTTCCAGAAATTGTTCGCTCAAGGGAAAAACCAATGGCCTGGCAATTGCTATAATATTTGGCACCGTGTTCAATGGCCTGGTTCATATTCTCAAGGGAAAGATGAAAGGGATCCACAGAGGCATCTTTGACTTTAAAGGCGGCTATGGCATCTTTGGAAAGTTCGGGCTCAAGTTCAAGGGCTTCTGCCACGGAAAGATTTTGGCAAAAAACGCCTGCCCGTTTGCAAAGATTGGGGAAGTCGGCCACATAGGATTCATCATCTCCTTTAACCGCCACATAGAGTCCACCGGTATCTTCAATGCAGTGGGGCGCAATTTCTTTCAAAATTTGAGCTTCCCTGGCGCATTCTGCGGCAGATTCGGGATCAGATCCCACATAACGGGCACCACTGTGGAGCAGGCCGTGATTTCTACCAGAGGCCCCGTCATTGATATTCCCCATTTCAATGACAAGGGATGAAATACCCCTGAGGGCAAGATCCCGGGCGATCCCCGTACCAGTGACCCCCCCGCCGATGATAAGTGCTTGAATGTCTAATGTTTTTTTCATGGCCTTGATTTCATTTCTTTTATAAATTTTATATTCGAAAAAGAAAATATCATGGAGAAAAATGTTTCGCAAGTGAAAAAAATAAGGTTGAAACACAATTATCCGACATCGTGTCCATTTTTATTGAAAAGACCCTGGGCTTATATTAAAATGGTTTGAAACGACCTAAGTTTTAAAAAAAAGGAGGTTTTCCCATGGCGTTTCGTTTTATTGCAAATCCCCATCTTCATTTTGGACCCGGCACCATCAACCGCCTCCCTGAACTGGTACCCCCTCATGGGAATACCCTGCTGCTGATTACCGGTGCCCAATCACTCCAGAAAAGTAATCACTGGCCAAGACTTTTAGATGCATTGAAAAAAGAATCCATCCGAGTTTACCAGGCAGTAGTAGAAACCGAGCCCTCGCCTTCCATGATTGATGAGATTGTCCTAGGATATAGGGATCAAAACATAGATGTCATTGCTGCCATTGGGGGCGGGAGTGTTATGGATGCCGGTAAGGCGGTTTCAGCCATGATGACAAAAAAAGAATCCATCATGGAATACCTGGAAGGTGTTGGGAACAGATCCCATGATGGAAAAAAAATCCCCTTTATTGCAGTGCCCACAACTTCCGGCACCGGCAGTGAGGCCACAAAAAATGCCGTAATCAGTCAATTGGGGGCGAATGGATTTAAAAAATCCCTTCGCCATGACAATTTTGTTCCGGATATTGCCGTTGTTGATCCGGAGCTGACCCTGGACTGCCCCCCCGAAATAACGGCTGCCTGCGGCATGGACGCCTTAACCCAGCTTTTAGAATCCCTTGTTTCAACCCAAAGCTCCCCCATGACAGATTCCCTTGCCTTTGGTGCTCTGGGAATACTGGGGGAGGCCTTAATCACCGCAACCACACGACACCCCCATGACATAATTGCCCGCACGAACATAAGCTATGCATCCTATATTTCCGGTTTGACCCTTGCAAATGCGGGCCTGGGAGTGGTACATGGATTTGCTTCGGTTATTGGCGGAGCGTTCAACATCCCCCATGGGGTGATCTGCGGTACCCTTCTTGCTGAAGTCACCCGCCACACCATCGAATCCTTAATTTCGATGGACCCCAATGGTCCTGCCCTGGCCAAATATGCCGGGGCTTTCCGACGGTTGCACCCCACACAAGTTTTGGAAAGCCCTGTGGAAAGTTCCCGGCATCTGATTAAACTTTTGGACCGATGGACAGATCAACTGAACATGCCGGGCCTATGTGCATATGGCGTAACACTTAAGGATATCGACTCTATTGTCAGCTCCACAGGACAAAAAAACAATCCGATTCAACTTTCAGCAAAAAAATTATCTCAAATATTGCAGTCAAGGCTTTAATATCAGCCCCTAAAAAACAACACCCTTTAATTTTAATCAGTGGTTGGGCGTTCCTTCTTTAATTCAGTTTTGCAATAGGGACAATACATCTGGGCTATATTTTTTTCATCCATCACATCATCCAGGTTCAGTTTTAACACATAGGTTTTTTTTTGAGCTGTTTTGCACTGGCTGTTCTGACAATAGTATTTAATATCCATGATGACTCCGTTTCTCCTCTGTTGTAGGTTGATATCCATAAATAATAATACCGTTAACCGAATTGTAAAATTAATTTCGAAAAAGAAAATAAATTCTCCTAAAAATGTCCGCAAGTGAATAAAACAAAAAAGACATCTGACTTTTTATATTTAAAATCTAACTATTAACTGGTAGGGTAACCTTCACTCAAACGGTTTATTGGAGACAGTACAGGTGGATAGAGACTTATGACAAAAAAAAGAAAAGCCATCAACAGCCGCCATGGACAAATCATTGCTTTGATTAAAACCAGCGGGTTTGTTACGGTGGAAGAAATGGCAAACACATTCAATGTAACCCCGCAAACCATCAGAAGAGACATCAACTTCCTTGACAGTCAGGGATATGTTTCCAGATACCATGGTGGTGCCGGCCTTTCCGTCAGCACAGAAAATGTGGCATACCGGCATCGAAAAGAACTTCTTCTCAATGAAAAAAAGAAAATTGCCAGAACGGCTGCATCAATGATAGAGGATAACACCTCCCTTTTTATCAATATCGGTACCACCACAGAGCATGTTGCAAAAGAGTTGGTGAATCACAATAAAAAACTGAGAATCATCACCAACAACCTGAATGTCGCCGCCATAATGAGCAAACAGGAAGATTTTGAGGTGATTATCACCGGGGGCATTGTTCGAAGCAAGGATTGCGGGATTACCGGCGAAGCTGCAGTAAAGTTTATCCGTCAGTTCAAGGTCGATATCGGCATCATCGGGATCAGCGGGATTGACCTTGACGGCACCCTGCTTGATTTTGATTTCAGGGAAGTCCATGTGGCAAGAACCATTATTGAGAATTCGAGAAAAGTGTACCTTGTTACAGATCACTCAAAATTTGGCAGAAATGCCATGGTAAAACTGGGCAGCATCACAGAGATTGACACACTGATCACGGACAAGGCACCCCCGGAACAACTCATGAAAATTATGACCAATAATCATATCAACCTGGTGATAAGCTAACACCAGGGAAAACCTTTAGATATGGCGAAATTCCTGATTCACCCCGTGAAATTAACATGGAGATCTGCCCCTTCCATAGAGGAGCAGACCCCATCATTTTGAGCTTTTCCAAACACTCGTTTCCATGGCGAGGTATAAATTTTCCACTTTCTTCCTTGCCCAGGACGTCTTTCTCAGAAACTTAAGACTGGATTTAACCGAAGGGTCACTGGTAAAACATCTAATTTTGATGCGGTTCCCCAACTCATCCCACCCATAATGTGCAACCAGACTGTTCACGATCTGTTCCAGACTCACACCATGGAGGGGATCATTGACGTGTTGTTCTCCCATGGCGTTAGGAAGGCTCCATGTTTTTTAGCACCTCTTTTACCTGGTTGCCGTCGGCAAGCTTGCCAAAGTGTTTCATGACACTTCCCATGGCCTGGACAGGGCTTTTGAACTGGGCGAGATCCACATTTTTCCGGACCCATATCTCAATCTCCTGGGAGGTTGCCATCCGGGGCAGATATAAATTTAATAATTCCAGATAGTCCGAGGTGATCTCCTTTTTAATCTCCAGCACAGTTTTTTCCGACTTAACAAATTTGCGAATGATGTTAAGAAGGTCCTCATCGGTTATTTCCTCTGGTGTCTTGACCCGGGTGGTCTTTTTTCCACTCTCCAGGGTGATTGAAATCGTAAGGCTGGGAAAAGACCCCATGATAAGCCGCATGGTATTCCGAACAGCAGTGTCCTTTTTAATCATGGCACTCTTCATATCCTGGCGGATCTTATCATAGAGGGGAATCTCCATTGATGCATCCCACCCATATTCCTTGCTGATCTCTGACATATTTTAGTATCTCTCCTTTTATGACCCTTAAGATTCATTGATTGTTAACCGAGGTCACCATACCACATTGGCGGAATCACCGCTACCATGATCCATGGTCCTTTGAGGAAAGGAAGCTGTTCACGGATTGAACAATTCTATTTATGAAAATTTTTAAAGATTGAAATTGAGATTATCAAGATGATTTTTTATCTCCAATAAAGAATTTCCTTAATCCCTTTTATAGCGACCCATCAGACGGTTCATTCCGAGAAGGTGCGGCTCTGCCTTTTCCAGAAGCTGCCACAGGTTAAGTCCCGGTTCCAGAGCCACTGCCTTGTCCAGTGCCAGTACCCAGAAATAATAATTGTGCAGGCCGTGCCCGTTGGGCGGCATGGGACCGTTGTAGCCGGTTTTTCCAAAATCGGTAATGCCGTTGGTATACAAAGGGGTGCCTTCATCCAGATGCCTCACATCTCCTGGAATATTATACAGCACCCAATGAACAAAACCATAGGTGCCTCTGCTGCTTACCAGGGGGGCATCAGGGTCGTGACAGATAACGGCAAATGCCTTTGTTCCCCCGGGCGGGTTTTCCCATGACAAGGCGGGTGAGACATCTTCTCCTTCTCCGGTAAACCGAGGAGATATGAGCGTATCTTGTTCAAATGCTTCGCTTTTTAACTGCATTTTTGTCGGTGCAAACCCCATGATCGTACCTCCTTATCTTTTTGTTTTTTTGAATTATGCAATGATGTGCTGATTATTTTTTTATTGTATCAACCTTTGGACTCAGTGTCAAAATACCTTCATTTGAAGCTATTGATTAAAACCGGACAATTGTTTATGCTTTTGCCTTGATTTATATTACCCTCTGGTACAGGAGCGAACAATTGAACACCCCCAATCAGCAAGTTTTTATCCACTGCCCCCGCTGCGGTCAGGCGTCCCTGAAACCGGCCACAGAAAAATCATTTGTTTGTACTGCCTGCCAGTTTGTTTTTTATTTAAACTGCGCAGCTGCCACCGTGGCGCTTATTTTAAATGAAAAGAATCAACTGCTGGTCACCCGAAGAAAAAAGGATCCCTTCAAGGGAACCCTTGATCTTCCCGGCGGATTTACCGAACCCGGAGAAGGTATTGAACAAAGCCTGATACGGGAAATTAAAGAAGAATTGGATCTTGAAATTACCCACCTTGAATACCTGTGTTCAGCGCCCAATACCTATCCCTATAAATCCGTGGTCTACCCGGTGGCAGACATGGCATTTGTTTGTAAGGTGAAAACCTTTGACACCATTAAAGCCCGGGATGACATAGACAAATTTTACTTTGTGGACCTGGCGAAACTGGATACACAATTGTTTGGATTGTCTTCCCCCAAACGAATCATTCAACACTATCTTAAGATTCTTAGCCAAAATCAACCGCCTGTTTTCCCATGAAAGAGGCCCAAGGGATATTGCTAATTTCCCCAATATGATTTATCCTATGGCATGAAAAAACGATTTTACCGGTCCAAGACCCACAAAAAACCACAACCCAAATTACCACCGATGATACCGGATGCCGACGAAGACCTCCAACGCATTTTTGAAGACATCGGCGTCCCCGATCTTAAACCCTTTCTACCGGACCCCTTCCAGCTGGAAGCCATTGAAGCCATCAAAACCGCAGACTGCCTGGTCACAGCCCCCACGGGCGCCGGCAAGACCTGGATTGCTGAAAAGGTTGCCCAAAAGGTCATGGAAAATAATGGGAAAACCTGGTATGCCACCCCCTTAAAAGCCTTGACCAATTCCATCCATGCCCAGTTTTCAAAACTATTCGGCAAGGAAAATGTGGGCATTCTCACGGGAGACATCAAAGAAAATGCAGATGCCGCTATTGTCATCGGCACCACGGAAATTTTAAGAAACCAGCTCTATGATTCCATGTACACAGGAAAAAATTTAGACTGCGATTTAATTATTCTGGATGAAGCCCATTTCTTAGGAGATGTGGAACGCGGAGTGGTCTGGGAAGAAATCATGATCTACCTGCCCGTCAGGATTCCTTTGCTACTCTTGTCCGCCACCATTGGCAACCCGGACCAGATTGCCGGATGGCTTTCTTCCATTCGTGGAAAGGACTGTAAGGTGGTGGAAAACCACAACCGGCCCGTACCGCTGCACCCTATTTTCTTTCACCCTTCCGGCACCCTTTACCCGTTGATGAAAACCCCGGAAAGCCCCAAGGCCAGACCGGAACTTCACCACAAGGTTACCCAATTTGTTAATGACAAGCAGCGACCCCAGATGGCCGCTGGCGGCAAACTGCCCAATTTTGCACAAATTTTAAAGGTCATGGACCATTATGATTTGCTCCCGGCCATTTTCTTCCTTAAATCAAGAGCTGAATGCGACCAGGCGGTCCGGCTGTGCAATGGGGAACTGCTCGACAAAACCCCTGATAAAAAGCAGGCCCTGATCGACAAAATAAACGAACTGACCCAGAACAATACCCATCTACAAAGCCACCCCCAGCGTAAATATCTGGAGCAAACCGGCACGGCAGGACATCACAGCGGCCATTTACCGGCCTGGAAAGTGGTGGTGGAAACACTTATGGCCGGCGGGTTGTTAAATGCCATGTTTGCCACCTCCACGGTGGCGGCCGGGGTGAATTTTCCGGCAAGGTCTGTGGTGGTCTTAAACTCAGACCGATTCAACGGGGTGGACTTCATGTCCCTTACCCCCAGCGAATTCCAGCAAATGGCAGGAAGAGCTGGCAGAAGGGGCATGGACAATGTGGGGTTCGGCCTGATGCTGCCGGGCAGATTCATGAATTTAAAATATGTGGCAAGGCTTGTGGATGCCCCGCCTTTGGATGTGGACAGCCAGATCAAAATAGATTTTTCCATGGTGTTGAACCTGCTGCTCTCCCATTCGCCAAGTGAGATACAAACCCTTTTGGACAAATCCTTTGCTTCCTATCTCATTGCCGGGGACAAAAAAGGCAGCAAAATTGCCCGAAAAAAATTTGGGAACGACATGGAACACCTGTGGCTGGATTTCCAGGACCACCTGGCCTTGTTGACCCAGGAAGAGTATGTGACACCGGAAGGGGCGCTTACCCAGGATGGGTTATGGGCCTCTAAACTGAGAATAGATTCCCCCCTTCTCGTGGCCCAGAGCATTCGCAAAAACCTATTGCCCATTACAGACCCGGCGCTTCTGGCAGCCATCATCGGCACCTTTGTTAATGAGAAAGAATTCCCCGATGATCCCCTTCACCAGTCCGCCCTCCCCAAACTGCTCAAGGGGGTTTTTCTGGACCTGCGATACGGATTAAAACCCTTTGCCATTCAATTGCTCAAAAAGGGATTTCCCGCCCCCAACCTTTATATTCAGCCGGCCGCCCTCCTCTATGCCTGGGCCCATGGCGAGGACTGGGAAGATTTAATGGTGGGCTCTGTTTTTGCCGAGGGGGATTTTGCCCGTTTGATCCTGAGAACTGCTGAAAACCTGCGACAGATCACAAAACTTTCCGACACCTTCCCCGAGATTGCCAAGACTGCCAAGGAAGCCATTGAATTGATATTAAAGGAACCCGTTGTGACCCTTTATAATTAGTGACCCTTTATAATTAGTGACCCTTTATAATTAGTAACCCTGTACAATTAATTATTTTCAAACATTATTAAAAAATATACAAAGTGTTGAAGGAGAATCCCATGGAAATTATCACAGCCGCAAAGGCACCGGCCGCCATCGGCCCCTATAGCCACGCTATTGTTCACAATGGCACAATTTTTTGTTCGGGCCAGATCCCCCTTGATCCTGCCACCATGAAAATAGTGGGCGATACCATTGAAACCCAGACGCAGCAGGTCATGAAAAATGTCAAACTTGTTTTGGAAGCTGCCGGCACAAGCCTTGACAAGATCATCAAGGCCACCATTTTTCTTTCTTCCATGGCGGATTTTGCCGGCATGAACCAGGTCTATGAGGTCGCCCTTAAGGGTCACAAGCCTGCCAGGTCCGCCTTTGAAGTAGCCAGACTGCCCAAGGATGCCCTGGTTGAAATTGAATGTATTGCAGCCCTGGACCAAGGAGAATAAAACATGTCTGAAGATACGAAAAAAGTCATCTATACCATGATGAATGTGGCCAAATTCCATGGCAAACGCCAGGTATTAAAAGATATTTCCCTATCCTATTTTTACGGGGCAAAAATAGGGGTTTTAGGGCTTAACGGGTCGGGTAAAAGTTCCCTCTTAAAAATCATGGCCGGCATTGACAATGAATTTGTCGGGGAAACCATTTTATCCAAGGGACTTACCGTGGGGTACCTGGAGCAAGAGCCCCTGGTGGACAATGATAAAACCGTCAAAGAGGTGGTGGAAGAAGGGGTCCAGGAAACCGTGGACCTCTTAAAGGAATATGAGGAAATTTCCGAAGCCTTTGCCAATGAAATGACCCCCGAAGAGATGGACAAGCTCATTGAACGTCAGGGCAAAATCCAGGACAAGCTGGATCATCTGGATGCCTGGGATCTGGATGCCCAGCTGCAGATGGCCATGGATGCCCTGCGCTGCCCGCCGGCCGATACCCGGGTAAACATCATCTCCGGCGGTGAGAAAAGACGGGTGGCCCTGTGCCGCCTGCTGCTCGCCAAACCCGACATCCTGCTTTTAGATGAGCCCACCAACCATTTGGATGCAGAATCGGTCGGATGGCTGGAACAGCATTTAAGCCGGTTTGAAGGCACGGTCATTGCCGTGACCCATGACCGGTATTTTTTGGACAACGTGGCCGGCTGGATATTGGAACTGGACCGGGGGGAAGGGATTCCCTGGAAGGGAAATTATTCTTCCTGGCTGGAACAAAAACAGCGCCGATTGGCCAGTGAACAAAAAACCGAAAGCAAACGCCAGCTAACCCTTCAACGGGAGCTGGAATGGATCAAAATGTCTCCCAAGGGCCGCCGATCCAAATCCAAGGCAAGGATCAAAGCCTATGACGAGATGCTCCAACAAGATGTCAACGACCAGGAAAAGACCATGGAAATCTTTATTCCCCCGGGACCAAGACTTGGCGCCAAGGTCATCGTGGCAGAACACATTTCCAAAGCGTTTGAGGACAAACTGCTGGTCGCTGACATGAATTTTATCATCCCCCCCGGCGCCATTGTCGGTGTGGTAGGTCCCAACGGGGCGGGAAAAACCACCCTGTTCCAGATGATCACGGGAAAAGACACCCCGGATGCCGGAACAATAGAACTGGGCCAAACCGTTAAAATTGCCTATGTGGACCAGGACCGGGACAGCCTGGATCCGGATAAAACCATTTATGAAGTAATTTCAAAGGGCAATGATAAACTGCTGGTGGGCGGCAGGGAAATAAATGCCCGGGCCTATGTGGGAAAATTTAATTTTTCCGGATCGGACCAGCAAAAAAGGGTCAAAGAGATTTCCGGCGGGGAAAGAAACCGGGTTCACCTGGCCACCATGCTCCAGGAAGAAGCCAACCTGATCCTGTTGGATGAGCCCACCAATGACCTGGATGTCAATACCATGCGGGCCCTGGAAGAAGCCCTGGAAAACTTTGCTGGATGCGCCGTGGTCATCAGCCATGATCGCTGGTTTTTAGACAGAATTGCCACCCACATCCTGGCCTTTGAAGGCGACAGCCAAACCCTGTTTTTTGAAGGATCCTATTCAGATTATGAAAAGGACCGGAAAGCCCGGCTGGGAATCAAAGCGGATCAGCCCACACGGATTAAATACCGGCAGCTGACCCGCTAATCGAGCTGATCGAGCTGATGCTTAAAATCCATCTGGCCGTATTTTTATTCGGGTTTGCAGGACTCTTTGGAAAATTTTTGTCATGCAGCCCGTTTATCATTGTATTGGGCCGGACGTTTTTTGCCGCCATTGCTTTGTTTGTATATGCAAAGATGTTCTCCCGTACTAAGCTTTTCAACCTTGACAGAACATCTTTTCTCTCGTTAATCCTCCAGGGAATTTTACTGGCCTGCCATTGGGTAACCTTTTTTCTTGCCATCCAGATATCCTCTGTGGCGGTTGGGCTTGTCACCTTCTCCAGTTTTCCCCTCTTTGTGACCTTTATGGAACCCGTTTTCTTTAAAGAGCCCTTAAAAAAGAGGGATATTGCCACCGCCATCACAGTTTTTGCCGGTATCTTGCTAGTCATCCCAGATGTAAATTTTTCCAACAATATCACCCTGGGCGGATTTTATGGCGTCCTCTCGGGCCTGACCTTTGCTGTTCTGGCCTTGGTCAACCGGAAGAATGCAATGGTCTCGGACCCAATTGCCGTGGCCTTTTATCAGAACCTCTTTGCCGCCCTTTTTCTGATCCTGCCGATCCTGATTTTGCCAGTCCTGGTTTTCCCGGGCCTGGTTTTGCCGGGTCTGGCTATAAAGCCCCGGGCCCCGGACCTGTCTGATCTTCCCCTCCTGATTCTGCTGGGAGTGATTTTCACGGCCATGGCCCATACCTTTTTTATCCAGTCCCTGACAAAGATACGGGCCCAGACCGCCAGTGTCATCGCTGGCCTTGAACCTGTTTATGGAATTGTTTTTGCTTTTTTTCTCTTGAATGAAATTCCAAGGGTTCGAACCCTTGCCGGAGGGCTTGTCATCATCGGCGCCACCATTGCAGCAGGTATTTTTAGCCGTAGATCTTAAAATCGGACCTTAAAATCGTGCCATTATTTTTCCGGAACATGCGGTATCATACCCCGGAAGACCGTTTAAATCCTTTCTAAATGCCTTCATCTGAAGGGTATCCAGTGCCATCCTGACACCCGTATGATTTAAAAGGTCCTTAGGGATTACAAGATCGCATCGTACCTGGGCAAAGGAAATAAAATCCAGGTTAAAGGCTGTGGCAACAGCAGGCAGCCCGAGTGCCGCATCACAAATATTGTGTATGATTTTCTGGGCACCCTGGGAATGGGTCCCAACCGTTTCATGGTACCCATTCACTGCACAAAAAGGAATATTGAGTCGAACAAGGCAGTCATCCAGCAGTTCTCTTAGTGCCGCCCCTTTTTCCCTATTTACAAACCGGACTTTTTTCTGGGCAAGATCACTTGGATTTCGGATATCAAGGGGATTGCCCCGGGCAACCATCACCCCTTCTTCAAAGGTGGAAAATGCCACCAGAAGACCTTTAAAGTTTTTCAATGAACTGCGGACAAATTCCGTGTTGCCGTCAATGGATCCGCTTGTGTGCATGTGGATTCCGGCAATATGGGCCTGGCTGGCAGCCAATTGACGCAAGGATTTTTCACTTGACGCAAACCTACAGTGAAGTGCCGCATCAATCCGGCTTTTCTGGACATGGTGCCCCAGGATTGAAAATGCCGGATCACACCCCAGCAACAAAGCTGTATTTTCTATTTCCTCATTGGATTTGAGCAGGGTTACCCGTTTATTGCCGGGCTCAAGAAGCCCATCGGCTGCCCTCATTTCTTCCATGATAGAATGGGTGCTGGAAAGGGAATATGCGTAAAGGGTGTTGCGTATCTTGGCAATACTAACCCTGGAATCGATTTCACCGGGGTCCACCAGAACAATGGGGTGATTCTCCTGTGATTTTTCACAAAAGATATCCTCGACACGGCAATTTAAACTTCTTGCAAGACGAAGTGCAATGGCTGTGTTGGGCAGATAGCGGCCCGTTTCCAAATCGTAAATGGCTTGTCGTTTAATTCCCACAAGGTCTGCAAGCTGGGTCTGGGTGATTTTTTTACCGGTTCGAATCTCCTTTAATCGGCAAATAATATCCGGATCATTGGCTGGTTTCATTCTTTTTATCCTATGTTTGGGTTCCCCTGGATTATAATTTGCCCGGTTGTTGGAAAACAAATATAGCACAAAGGATGGATTAAATGAATGGAAATGAAATGGAGCTTAAGGATAGGAACTTGCTTTTTGTTAAGCAAACCATAAAAAAATAGGCGATGGATTTGGACCATGGATTAACTTGACAAAAAATAGTTTTCAGGTATATTTATCCCCCATGATTATTGATTCCTTTTTGATACTTCTCCCTTTGATCTTCCTGGCGTTGGGCGGTTATCTGTTATCCCGATTTTATTCCCTGTCCGAAGAGACCCTGATCCGGATCGTAACAGATTTTTTCATGCCTGTTTTGATATTTTATTCTCTCTATACCTCTGATATAAACATGGCCAAAACCATGAAACTCTTTGGTGTTGTCAGCTTTGTCCTGATCTTTATGTTTATTATTTCAATTATTTACTGCCGGTTGTTCAAATTGAATTTCAAAGAATTTTCACCACCGATACTTTTTATGAATTCAGGTTTTTTGGGTATCCCCTTAATGAAACTTTGGGGGGGATTTGCAGCCATGAATTATATAGTGATATACGATCAGATTCAGACCTTTTATATATTCACCCTGGGGATTATTATTGTCACCGGCGGTTTTACCCTGGTAGGAATCAGGGAGATGCTAAAATCTTTGCTGCTATGGGCTATTGTTGCCGGGTTTTTGTTTAAACATTTAAGTATTCCTTTGCCGGAAAATTTCATACAAGCCCTTGGATACTGTGGGGCGGGAGCCCCTGCTTTGGCAACCTTCGCTTTGGGATGTTCCCTGGGAAAAAGAAGGATAACCGCCGACGTTCATCTACTATCAGGGTTGGTTTTCAGGTTTGTTTTCGGATTTTTTGCAGGGTGGATTGGAACCATGATTTTTAATATCACTGGGATGGAACGAACCGTTATACTGGTTGCCTCATCCCTGCCGTCGGCAGTCTTTTCCGTTGTATTGCCTTTAAGATATGGTATCAACCCAAGATTTGCAGGCAGTTTGATATTAATTTCCAGTATTCTCAGCGTTTTTATGATCCCCATAGTTCTTTATCTGAGTAGTCTCTAATAATTACAAGGGAGATTCTGCTATAAATGTTTTCCCGATAATTTTAATCCACTGGGGGGGATAGGCCATTTTAAAGGCAATGGTCTCGATCTCACGGCTTTTAGGGGCGTTTAAAAAATCAATTTTTACGGCGGACTGATAGAGTTTCGCCCCCTTATGGGAATCCCCATGATAGGCTTTTTGTATGGATTTACCCGGGATATCGAACAGGGTATCGGAAAACCGCCCTTTAAAGAGCACCCCCCCCCTGTGAATCAATAAAAACCCTTTATGTCTTTTGGGTGCTCCTTTTTCAGAATCAAGACCGTAACAAACGATACCAAATCCAAGGGCAATAATATCTTCTTTTTTATAATTTTTTTTCACCCATTGTTTGTCCCGATAGGTCAGCCCGGTCATAATGGCAATCACACACAAAAAAAAGATGCTGATGATGACAACGTGGTATTGGTAAATAAATTCCATGTAAATTAAATTTTAGTATCCTCTGATATTAAACCGACCAATGGTAAAAAGTTATGGGAGTTATCCCTCAATTAAAGGTTAACGCCCATAACTTTCATATGGTTTACTCACTGATAATGAACAACTTATAAGGGTCTGGTTTCTCCCTCTTTCATGGCTGCCCACTCTTTTTCCGCTTTGATCCATGCTTCTTCTGTTGCATCTTTTTCCCAGGCTTCAAGGCCCCTTTCCGCCCGGGTGGCCCCGGGTAGAAAATTATCCAAAATGATGGCAATGATAGCGGTAACCGCCATTCCCGTGGTCAAGATAGCCTGAAAAATATTGCTCAGCGTGTTCACAAAGGTACCGGCAGTTCCCCAGACAAGGGGGATGGCATTGGCCGAGAGCATGGGATTAAAATGATAGGGAACACTTAAGCCGCAAAAGAAGGCAAGCCCAATGATAAAAAGGTTCCTGGAATTATTGAGATTAACAATTTGAAGATTGGAAAGACCCACAGATGCGATCATCCCAAAGAGTCCCACAAACATGGCGCCCACAACCGGTTTTGGAAGGGTTGCGAGGCTGGCGCCAAATTTCCCGCAAATGGGAATAATCAGCATGGCGATGGCACCGGCGATGATAACCCTGCGACTGGCAACCTTTGTAAGCCCGATGGACCCAATATTTTCAGAATAGGTGGTGGTGCCGTTTCCGGTCTGGAGGATACCGGCAATAAAACAGCCAATCCCTTCTGCACCCAGGCCCCTTGAGATCATTCTCTCGGTGGGCACCGGGGCTTCTGCAATTCTGGCACAGGCATAATAATCGCCAATAGACTCCACCATGGAGGCCAGATATCCGGCCAGCATCCCAAATACCCCAGCCCACAAAGTGGCGCTGCTGAAATCAGGAAAGCCCCACTTGAAAGGCATCATGGGCTCCAGGCTAAACCATGCGGCAGAGGAGATAAGATCGGTTTTCAGGTAGGCGGCATTGGAAGGATCGATCATGCCGGTGGTGGTGGCGATAAGGGCAGCCACCCACCCGGTGAGGATCGCCAGGAGAACGGGAAACATCATAAACACTTTGGACTTTAAGGAAAAGACCTGGGAGTATAGAATAAGTGCGATCAGGGTAATCAAGGAAATAATCCAGTTGGTCGCCATCCAGGGAGCGCCGATGGAAAAAAGCGCAAGACCGATCATGGCAATGGTGGGCCCAATAACGATCGGACTGATAATATTTTTTACTTTACCGATGATACCGGAGTATCCAAGACCGATTTCCACAAGGGAGGCAATCATGACAGCTGCTGCCAGTTCCTGCATCTGTATCTGCCAGACATCAACCCCTGTCAATTTCTTCCCGGCAACCATGCCGATGATGGCAAAAGCAGGTCCTAGAAAAGAAAAAGTACCGCCCTGGATAACCGGCAGCCTGTTTCCCAGGGGAGACTGCTGGATCAGGGTACAGATCCCGGAAGCAAAAAACATGGTGGAAATTAACAAGGCCAATTGATCCGGGGGCATGCCGATGGCACCGCCGATGATAAAAGGGATAAGTACGGTGGCACCGAACATGGTCAGATATTGCTGAAGCCCCAACAGGATCGCCAACGGCCATTTGGGTTTACTGCCGATGGGATATAAAATCCACCCTTTTGTGCTTGCACTCGATTCTTGCTCGCTCATACAATCTCCTTTTAAAATATTGGTTTAAACTAACTCCTTCGTTAACAATGGTCACTATAGTCAATCATTTATGGAAGATGTTTACAGATATCTTCATACATTTCGGGTCTTCTGTCCCGGAAAAACTGCCACCCGTCCCTGACTTCCCGGATTTTTTCAAGGTCAAGATCTGCCATGACCAGCTCATCCTTGTCGCAGCTTCCCTTTACAATGAACTCCCCCTTGGGGTCAACAAAATAACTGGTGCCATAAAATTCACCAAATTCCCATGGTTTTTCCAGGCCCACCCGGTTGTTGGCACCGATAAAAACCCCATTGGCCACGGCCTGGGCCGGTTGTTCAAGCTCCCATAGATGCTGGGATTTGCCCGTTGTGGTGGCAGAGGGGTTAAAGAGAATCTCGGCCCCGTTCAATGCCAGAATCCGTGCACATTCCGGGAAATGGCGATCATAGCAGATATAAATACCAATTTTGGCATAGGCGGTTTCAAACACAGGAAATCCCAGATTGCCCGGTTTAAAATAAAATTTTTCCCAAAATCCGGGCCAGGTGTGGGGGATTTGGATTTTTCTGAATTTTCCCAAATAGGTGCCATCCGCGTCAATAACGGCAGCGGTATTATAGTAAACCCCCTCTATTGCAACTTCATAAACCGGTATAATGATCACCATTTTATATTTTTTGGCATATTCACTGAACCTGTCTGTGGTGGGCCCCGGAACGGACTCTGCCGATTCATACCACTTTATATCCTGCTCGCAGCAGAAATAAGGCCCATAAAAAATTTCCTGGAGGCATAAAATCTGAACCCCTTTTTCCCCTGCCTCGATGACCATGGGGATATGTTTTTCAATCATGGCTTCTTTTATCTGCGCAACCGTACCTTCGGATCTGGCATTTGACATCTGGATGTGCGCACATTTAACAACTCTTGACATGACATTCTCCTTGTCGACGATTTTTTAAAGTATCTTCCATGCTGTTATAAAAATCACTACCCAATTAAAAATTCAAAGTCAAGTAAATTTATAGTTTTATGACGTTAATATTTTTAATATTATAATATTTGTCCTTGACATTCATTTCAACTTCGGTATTATTTGTTAAATTTTTAGTTAAGGTAAGGAAATATGTTCGCCGAGATTCAAACAAGCACCATCACACAACAAATCATTCGCCAGATTCACACCGCCATCATTGCAGGTAAGCTTGCCCCCGGGGATAAGCTCCCCTCGGAAAACGAGTTGATCAAACAATTCGGGATCAGCAAGCAAACCCTTCGGGAATCCCTGCGAGCCCTTGAGCATATGGGATTGATTCAAACCCGGAAAGGGATGGGAGGCGGGTCTTTTGTTGTGGAGGTGGATGCTTCGATTACCAAACTCGGTCTTTTAAATTATTTTTATTTCAAGAACCTTTCCATTAAAGACATTTCCATGATCCGGCAACTTATTGAGCCATTTGCCACAACGCTTGCCACACAAAAAATGTCAGACAAAGATATTTCCATATTAAAGGATCTGAACACCTCTGCAAAAAAGCATATACGAGCCAATGATTATAGAGCAGCCCTTACCGATGAGATCGCTTTTCATACCAAAATTGCCGACCAGGCGAACAACCCCTTGATTTCATTGCTCATGGAGTTTATAGAAGATATATTAGTGGATTACAAAGAAATGTTTCAGGTGGGAATCCCCGATCTTGCCATCATCCTTGAGGCCCATGAAAAAATATATGCGGCCATACGGGACAGAGATCCGAATCGTGCTGCCCAGGAAATGCTTGACCATGTCAATGAACTGGAAGAAAGCCTGGCGGAAAAAGAAAAAAATCTATCTTTGAAAGATGTTTATTCAAAGACAACCACATATAATTATAATCGATAGGAGAAACGAATCAATGTCCCTGCCAGTATTAAAAAACTACATTAACAACGAGTGGGTGGATGCACAGTCAACCGTCACAGGAGACGTATGGAATCCAGCAACAGGTAAAAAGATTGCGGTTGTGCCCTATGGAAACACAGCTGATGTTGATCTGGCCGTTGCCGCAGCCAAAAAAGCATTTCCGGCATGGAGAAAAACCCCGCCCCTGTCAAGGGCCAGATATCTTTTTCGCCTGAAAGATGCTTTTGAAGAAAACTTCGAAGAAATTGCACAGACCCTTACCACAGAACAGGGGAAAGCCATTGATGAAGCCCGGGGTGAAGTTCGCCGCATGATCGAAAATGTGGAGCATGCCACCGGTGTAACAACGCTTATGACCGGCTATACCCTGGAAGATATTGCCACAGGAATCGACTGCTACGGCCACAGACAGCCCATGGGCGTTTTTGCCGCCATCGTGCCCTACAATTTTCCTGCCATGGTGGCCTGGTGGTTCCTGCCCTATGCCATTGTTGCCGGAAATACCTATGTGGTCAAACCCTCGGAACAAGTCCCCATGACCCAGACAAAAATCATGGAGATCCTTGACGAAATTGGATTCCCCGAAGGCGTGGTCAATATGGTGCACGGCTCAAAGGATGTGGTAAACGGAATCCTGGATCATCCCGATGTTGAAGGTGTCTCCTTTGTCGGTTCCACCCCGACAGCCCAGTATATTTACAAACGCTGCGGCGAAACCGGCAAGAGAGTCCAGGCCCTGGGCGGCGCCAAAAATGTTGTAGCGATTATGCCCACAGCGAATCTTGACGGCGGCATGCCCTCCCTTGTGGCCTCGTTTTTCGGGTGTTCCGGCCAACGCTGCCTGGCAGGATCCATCCTTGCTCCGGTAGGAGACAAGACAGAAGACATCATTGAAAAATTTGTTGAAGCTGCCAAGCAAATAAAAGTAGGGGACGGCATTGACCAGGCGACCGGCATGGGACCTGTGGGATCTGCCGCCCAAAAAGACAAGGTCATGGCCTATATTGAAAAAGGCATTGAAGAAGGCGCCACACTTCTTCTTGACGGCCGGGACATTCAGGTGGATGGATACCCGGATGGATTTTTCGTAGGACCCACTATTTTTGACAATGTCACACCGGATATGACCATTGCCAAGGAAGAGATTTTTGGACCGGTGGTTTCCATTGTCCGATGCAAAGACCTGGAAGCGGTTATTGAGCTTGTGAACACAAGAGACTTTGCCAATGCCACTTCAATTTACACCGGCAGCGGAAGTGACGCCCGTAAGTTCAAATACGAAGTAATCCCCTCCATGGTCGGGGTTAATATCGGTATTGCAGCCCCCATGAGCTTTTTCCCCTTTGGCGGCGCCGGCAACTCCATGTTTGGGGATGTCAAAGGACATGGACAGGAAATCTTCCAGTTCTTCACAGATACCAAGGTGGTCATTGAACGATGGTTTTAAACCAAGACTGAACCAAAAAAAATCATATCTGTTGTGCCCCTTCGGGCACGACAGATATTTTTAATTTATTAAGGAGAGAAACAAATGCCGCTGACAAGCTTTGGAAGTATATTAACCTTTGCCGAAGAGTTTGAAATCCAGGATCTGGCGTTTTATTCAGAAGCCGTCAAATCCACTGAATCCGATGAGCAAACCGCTTTGATTGAATCCTTTATCAAAGAAGGCAAAAAATTGATTGCCATCGTCCAGAGAACCAGACGAGAGAATGTAACCGAAATGATTTTGGAACCGATCCAGGATTTTGTCAGGGCACCGTTTTGTACTCAAGAGAATGAATGCATCGGAATGACCGGCCCGGACATTCTGAAAGCAGCGAAAAACCTGGAGCAACGGTCCATAGACTACTACAACACTGCCGCCATAAAAATAAAAGCCCTGCCCGAAGTCGCCGTTGCATTAAAATTATTGGCTAAAAAACATACGGCACGTCTGAATAAGGTGAACACTATTTAAAAAAAGTTACAAGGGGTGATCTATGAGCAAGATGGAAGACAGAATAAAAGAAATGGCAAAACATACCTTTGGCACCTGGAATCGTCAAAGTGCCTGGACCGCACCGCTTTTAATCAAAGATGCCGAAGGTGTCTATTTTTACGATTATAAAGACAAACCCTATATTGATTTTTCTTCCCAGCTGATCTGTTCCAGCCTGGGTCATAAAAACAAGTCCATTATTGAAGCCATCGTCAAACAGGCGGAACAACTTCCCTATATTGCACCTGGATTTGTCACGGAAGTCGCTCTGGACGCCCTGGAGGCCATTCAATCCATGATGCCCGAAGGATTAAACAAATTCTTTTTTTCCACCAGCGGAACAGAGGCCAACGACGGTGCACTTGTCATGACCCGCCAGTCCCAAGCCCCCAAATATAAGATCATTTCAAGATACCACTCCTTCCATGGGGCCACCTCGGCCGGCATGGCCTTTACCGGAGATCATAGAAGAATTCTCACGGAACGGGCCAGGTATACGGTGGAAGGGGTCTGTTTTGCCCCGGATTGCTATTGTTACCGCTGTCCCATGGGACAGACCTATCCCTCCTGTGACATGCAATGTGCCAGATATATTGACTACATGATCAAAGAGGACGGCAACGTGGCCGCCATTATTGTGGAACCCGTTGTGGGAACAAACGGCCGTATTGTCCCGCCCCCGGAATATTTCCCCATGATCCGAAAAATTTGTGATGAAAATGATGTGCTCCTCATCGCCGATGAGGTCATGACCGGATGGTTTAGAACCGGGAAGAAATTTGCCATGGACCACTGGAATGTCAAACCGGACATCATGACAACAGCCAAGGGCTGCACCTCTGCCTATACCCCCGTCGGCATAACCGCTGCCTCGGACAAGGTAGCTGATTTTTTTGAAAATGAAATGTTCTGCCACGGCCATACCTACGCCTATCATGCCCTCTCCCTGTCCGCCATTCCCCCGGCCATAGCAGAATACAAAAGAATAGAAGCCGCTGGTATTATCGCTCAAGGAAGTGCCCATCTGAAGGCGGAACTGTTCAAATTGGCAGATAAACACGAATGCGTTGGAGATGTCAGGGGTATCGGCCATTTATGGGGATTTGAGCTGGTCAAGAACAGAAAAACCAAGGAAGCCTTCAATGTCAAACAGGACAAACTGACCGGTGCCCCCTTGATGACGGGAAAAGTAGCTGCCGAATGTTTTAAAAACGGGCTGTATATCCTTGCCTGGTATGACAACCTGGTAATTGCACCGCCCCTTATTATCACCCGAGAAGAAATTGACAAGGCTATTCATATCCTTGACAAAGCATTGACAATTGCCGACGCAGAGGTCGAAAGTACCGGCATTGCCGCCTCAAGAAGTTCAGAATTTTCCCCCCAAGGATAAGGAGTGAACCGATGAATAAAAGATATGATTTCAGCCGGGCCCTGGCAGAAGCGGACCGATGTCTTCTCTGCCACGATGCACCCTGTTCCAAAGGATGCCCGGCCAATACAGACCCGGGTAAATTTATCAAAAAATTTAAGATGCAGAACATAAAAGGCGCCATTCGCACCATCAAGGAAAACAATATCCTGGGGGGCGCCTGCGGTATCTTGTGCCCCACGGCCAGGCTTTGTGAACGAGAATGTGCCAGCAGCCACCTGGACCGGCCCATAGAAATTGGTAAGATCCAGGAATTTCTGATCCGGCATGGCCGGGACATCGGGTTTAAGGTCTTTGAAAAACCGGAACCTACCAAAGAACGAGTGGCGATCATCGGCTCAGGCCCAGCCGGTTTGAGCTGCGGTGCCGAGCTTGCAAAACGAGGGTATCAGATCACCATCTTTGAACGGATGGATGAGCCCGGAGGGGTTCTTCGATACGGAGTTCCCGCCTATCGGTTCAGCAAAGACTATCTTAAAGAGGAACTTGAAGACATCATTGATCTGGGAGTAAAATTTGAATGCAGCCATCCCATCCAGAAAGAAGGCGAAGCAGAAGACCTTCTTACCAAAGGATTTGAAGCGGTTTTTATCGCCACAGGCCTTTGGGATGCGGTGAATATCTTTGATGACAAACCAGCAGGCGTTTACAATTCTGTGGCCTTTTTATCCAGTCCCCACACAGATCTTGCAGATTCTGTAAAAGACCAGGTGCAAGGCAAACGAGTGGCGGTCATCGGCGGCGGATCCGTTGCCATGGATTGTGCTGGCTACGCACAAACCCTTGGGGCAGAAGATGTGTACCTGATTTACAGAAGATCCTTTAATCAGATGCCAGCGGAAGCAGACGAACGCATTGAATCCCTTGAGAGCGATGTCCATTTTCTAATCCTTAACCAGCCCAAGGAATATGTCACAGAGCCATCGGGGAAAATAACAGGGATTACCCTGGCCCGGACCCAACTGGCCCCGGCCAAAGGGGATGACAGAAGAGCACCTGTTGAGGTGAAAGACTCCCTCTGGACCCTGGATGTTGATCTTGTTGTGGAAGCCATCGGCAATAAAGCCTTTGAGAATTCAGACAAGGTTTACCCAGGGGTGGACACGGATGATAAAAACCTGATCGCTGTGTCCCTTGATGACTGCAAGACCTCAAAACAAGGCATTTTTGCCGGGGGAGACATTGTCAGGGGGCCGTCTCTGGTCGTCAATGCGGTTCAGGACGGGAAAACAGCTGCAGACAACATAGATGCTTATCTGCAGCAAAAGAGGGGGTCCCATGAATAAAAAAGATATCGATCTATCCATTAATTTTTGCGGCGTCAAATTTAAAAACCCTTTCCTTTTATCCTCGTCTCCTGTGTCTAATTCTGCGGAAATGGTGGCCAGATCCTTTGAGGCCGGGTGGTCAGGTGTAGTTTTTAAAACCCTGAACTCAGACACCACCCCCATCATCCACCCCTCCCCTAGAATGAACGGATTGGACTATGGCAATAAACGGCTGGTGGGACTTCAAAATGTTGAAATGATCTCGGACCGGCCCCTCAAAGACAATCTGGCGGATTTTTTGTATTTGAAAAAAAAATATCCTGAACATGTGCTCATCTCGAGTATCATGGGATTTTCAAATGACGAATGGGCCTATCTGGCCAAGGTTTCCGAAGACAATGGGGCCGACATGCTGGAACTCAATTTTTCCTGCCCCCACATGAGCGTGGAAGGGGCCGGCCACCATGTGGGCAAAGCCTTTGATCTCATTGAAAAATTTACCGCCACGGTAAAACGGGCCGTCTCCATACCCGTGATGGCAAAGATGACCCCCAATATCACAGACATGAACGAACCGGCCCTCTATGCCAAACAAGGGGGAGCAGACGCCATTGCCGCCATCAACACGGTCAGCGGTATTTCCCAGATTGATCTGAATGTGCTGACCCCCAAACCTAATGTCTTTGGGCTGGGATCCATCAGCGGCACCTCGGGGCCTGCGGTCAAGCCCATTGGCCTAAGATTTATCTCGGAAATGGCAAAATGCAAAGAACTGAGTCTTCCCCTGTCTGGCATCGGCGGAATCGAAACCTGGGTGGATGCCCTGGAGTATATACTCCTTGGATCTTCCACCATCCAGGTCACCACGGGCATTATCCACTATGGATACGGCATTGTGGAGGATCTGATCGAAGGGCTCACCGACTTCATGGTTGAAAAAAAGATCACAAAGGTCGAAGACCTTGTGGGCCGAGCCCTGACAAATCTTACGACCACGGACAACTTTGATCTCAAACGTCAGGGACGGGCTGAATATGATCTTGAAAAATGTGTGGGATGCGGTCAATGCTACACCGTGTGTAAGGATGCCGGCGGATTTGCCCTGGAATGGGATGGGGAAAAAAGACGCCCTGTCCTCATTGAGGACAAATGCCTGAGCTGTATGATCTGCAGTTTTGTCTGCCCGGTTTCAGACATTATCTCTTATAAAGAGATGCCAAGCACCTGGAAACGCGAAGAGGCGATTGTCATGGGCAAGGATCTGGAAGATCAGCTGAACTATCAACCGTTTAAACAATCATAAAAGGAGGCAAAAGATGTCTGTGTTAATAAAGAATGGTCTGGTTGTCACTTCCACCAGCAGTTATACGGCTGACGTATATGTTGAACTAGGTAAAATAAACGCCATCGGGACAAACCTATCGTTTGCAGCGGATACCGTTGTGGATGCCACGGGCAAATATGTGCTGCCCGGGGCCATTGATCCCCATACCCATCTGGCCATGCCCTTCATGGGAACCAATGCCCAGGACGACTATGAGACCGGTACCATTGCAGCGGCCTGCGGCGGTGTCACCGCGGTGGTTGACTTTGATATCCAGCAAAAAGGGGAGTCCATCAAACAGGCCCTGGAAAGAAAACAATCCTGGGCCGAAGGGAAGGTGGCTGTTGATTATTCCCTCCATCCTGCCATCACGGACCCCCGCCCGGAAGTCATTGACGAAATCAAGGATGCCATCTTGGAATACGGCACCCCCAGCTTTAAAATCTTCATGGTATATGATTTCCGGGTGGACGATGCCACCATGATCAAACTGCTGGAAGAAACCAAAAAATATGGAGGCCTGGTACAGGTCCATGCCGAAAACGTCCACATGATTGATCACCTCAACCGGGAGTTTGAACAGGCCGGCACCCTGACCCCCTATTTTCACGCCAAAAGCCGGCCCAATATTGCCGAAGAAGAGGCCGTATCAAGGGCAGCCAAAATGGTGGAGCTGACCGGTTCCAGAATCTACATTGTGCATCTTTCCTCCAAAGAAGGACTTGCAAGGGTAAAGGAAGCCCGGGACAAAGGGGTCAAGGTATTTGCCGAAACCTGCCCCCAATACCTGCTGCTCGACGAAGAGCGATACAAGGAATCGGGATTTAACGGCGCCAAATATGTCATGTCACCGCCTTTGCGAACAAAGGCGAGCAACCAGGCCCTGTGGGAGGGTATCAACCAGGGTGATGTCCAGGTGCTGGCCACCGACCATTGTCCCTTTGATATCAAGGGCAAAAAAGACATGAACGGTACAGATGATTATCGGAAAATCCCCAATGGGGCACCCGGCATCGAAACCCTGCTCATGCTCATGCACTCTGAAGGGGTTGTCAAAGGGAACATCACCCTGGAAAAAATGGTGGATGTGTTGTCAA
>CAYWNB010000016.1:16075-32406 GCA_964459195.1 uncultured Desulfobacula sp. | reverse complement strand
GTCTTTACCCTATATTCCCGTCATCTACATCACGGCAAGTGAGCTGGAGCAGAAACACGTTATAGAGGGTCTGGATACGGGCGGAGATGATTACATCCGCAAACCCTTTGAAATAGGAGAATTTTTAGGAAGGGTTGCAGCCTGTCTACGTGTTAAAACCCTCTATAGCGAATTGGCAAAAACAAAAGCTGAATTGTCTCGATACGTTTCTTTGCCCACCCTGAAAATGGTGGAAAACAAAGTCCAGCACACCCAGGCAGAGGCTCTGGATCAAGATGCCTATGTGACCGTCCTGTTTTCAGATATTCGAGGATTCACCCAGATTTCAGAAGGAATGGCCCCTTCAGATGTCTTTGCCGAACTCAATGTCAATATTGGAAAACAACTCAAAATCATTGAAAAATATCAGGGTATTATTGAAAAGCTCAACGGGGACGAGGTCATAGCGATATTTTATGGCCCGGATATGGGTGACAACGCCCTTGGATGTGCGCTTGAGATCATCCAGGAGTTATCAGAATCAGGCTTTGTAGGAGAATCCGAAATGTTCAATGTGGGGATCGGTATTAATACAGGCCATATTTATCTGGGCAGTCTGGGCAATGAATCCTTCCGGGACTATACCATTATAGGAAACACGGTCAATATTGCGGCTCGCCTTTGTGGGCTTGCAGATAAGCTCCAGGTGCTCTTTACTGAAACAACGCTGACAACGATTCATCAGGAGCGGTATCGTTTCCAGCCCATCGGAAAAAAGCTGTTAAAGGGAATGAGCAAACCCATAAAGGTGTTCAAGGCCCCCCTGTGAAACGTGTTGTTCCTATAAAAGGGGTTAACACCCGCTGCTGAATAGGAGAAAACCTATGAAAACCATAGACATTAAAAAATCCCATATTAGAAACAGCCTGCTAAGAAAAAAACTGGCTATCATTGAAGCTCTTATTTTCCTTATTCCTGTCCTCACTGTTGTTTATCTTTTTTTCCAAAGGACTGACACCATTGATATAACGCAGCTTGTAATTGTCCTTGCAGTCCTGTGCGTTATTCTGGGTGGCATGATGCTTCTCAGACAGGTCTTTGACCGGATTCTCATGTTCCAAACCGCCATGCAGACAGCTGAACAAGGGGGACCGTATGTCCCTGAAGTACGAAAAGATAACGATGAACTCCATGAAATCACAAAGTCTTTCAACAACCTTATAAACAATTTTCAGGCATCCAACCAAGAACTTCAACGCAGTATTGAGGAAATTTCTGAAAGAAAAAAAATTGCTGCTGCGCTTCAACGTGCAAAGGAACAGGCAGAGGCAGCCAATATTGCCAAAAGTCGATTTATTGCTAATATGAGCCACGAATTTCTTACCCCACTCAACGCGGTTATTGGTTTTTCTCAATTGATGAAAACCCAGACCCATGGAGATCTGAATGAAAAACAGATTAGGTATACAGAAAATGTGATGGAAAGCGGACAACAGCTTCTAACATTGGTAAATGGGATTCTTGCGCTTGCAAAAATTGAAACAGATCACATGGAATTACAAGTATCCGTGTTCAGTATCAAAGCGGCGTTGCAAGGCGCGGTAAACCAGATCCTGGAATCTGCCCACAGCAAAAAAATTATGTTTACATTGGACCTTCAGCCCGATATGCAGACGATAGAGGCAGATCAGGAAAAATTTAAACAAATTGTCCTGAACCTTCTGACCAATGCTGTGAAATTCACCCCCACGGGCGGCTCCGTGGTTCTCACTGCCAAGATAATCACGGGTTCTGAATTACAGATTCCAGGTGGTGGAGAACCGGGTTTTTCAAGCCAATTATGGGATGATGAAATAAAGCTCGTTCAAATTTCCATATCCGACACCGGTCTTGGCATAAAAGCGGAGGACCAAAGCAGGATTTTTTTCATATTTGAACAGGCGGATATGTCTTCAAAAAGACTGTTTAATGGAACCGGGCTCGGGCTTGCAATGAGCCGTAAGCTTGTGGAACTTCATAACGGGAAAATCTGGGTGGAAAGTGAAGGGAAAGATAAAGGAAGCCGGTTCACCTTTATTTTGCCGATCAGCTCTCCCGGAGTTTTTGATCCCAGGTGTGAAGAATTGCAATAAAACCAATCCTTCCCACTTCTTTGTAGCTGGTAGGATTCTGAGCAAATTCTTTCAAGGTTGCTGATACAGACCCAAAGCGGGCGATCTTTTATAGAATCGCCCCAGGAAAAATAAATCATCTAACGCTGGAGGTGAGACATGAAATCAATCCAGGCTGATTTTCAGAAAGATCCACAAGAAATAAAGATCAAGGCCGGTGCAAAACACGAGGACTGGATACAGGTATGCCATCGGTTCAACGATGATGTGGAAAGGGTCTGTGATATAAATGACCTTGGGGAGTATACCGGTCTTTATCAATGTTTTGATGAGTTGAACAAAGGGGTTTTTTATCTTGTGGAAGAAGACAAGGCCCTGTTCCAGATGAAGCGACGGCATTTTCTGGATAATATCGGCATCAAAGATAAAAATCTTCCGCCCATCCGGCAAACCGCTCCCCATGTGCTGGATTAATCCTGGAGAGTTCCTCTATAATCAGTTGTGGTGTCATTATTTTGCCCTGATTTTTAGGACTTTTTGAAAAATATTTATCGGCACAGCAGATGATTTTTTCTTCAAGGGTGACAGGCACCATATCCCTTTTGGGCAGGGGCAAATCCCCTTGAATGATATTATCAAGGGTGATGCCGGCTCCGGTATGGCGTTCTGCCACAAGACCGAATGCTGGATCAAGCCCCTGATCATCCATTAGCTGCCGGCCCAGATACCCGTGGCAGATATAGGGGAATTCACCTGTACAGCCGATGGATGGGGCCCGGGTCATGAAGATACCGATATCATGGAGCATGGCGGCTTTCTCAATGAATTCAAGGTCAGGTGACAGCGGGGCAATATTTCGGGCTATTTCAAGGCTTTTTTGGGACACCCGACAGCTGTGATCCACAAGAATCTTATACAAGGCAGATCCCGTTGGATAATAGGTCTCAATGATAGCAAAAGGATCCATGGGTGTCAGGATAAAAGAACCCCTTCGATAAAAGGGTCCAGGTCTCCGTCCAAAACCCTGTCCACATCCCCTATTTCAAGGTCGATGCGATGGTCTTTCACCATGCGGTATGGGTGGAGTACATAGGAGCGAATCTGGCTTCCCCAGGCAATTTCATCCTTTCCGTCGTGGAGATTCTGCATTTTTTGATTCTGTTTGTCTTTTTCCAATTGATAGAGACGTGATTTTAAAACTTTATAGGCAATTTCCTTGTTTCTGTGCTGGGAGGATTCCTGCTGGCATTGGGCCACAACCCCCGTGGGCAGATGGGTGATACGGACCGCAGAACTGGTCTTGTTCACATGCTGGCCCCCGGCTCCGCTGGCACGGTACACATCAATCCGAACTTCGCTTTCATCAATGTCGATGACAATTTCGTCCTTTATTTCAGGATAGACAAAAACAGAGGCAAAGGAGGTGTGGCGTTTTCCATTGGAATTGAAGGGAGAGATTCGAACCAGGCGGTGGACACCGGATTCAACTTTCATGAATCCATAGCAGTTTTCACCTGCAACACGAAGGGTTGCTCCTTTGAGGCCGGCTTCGTCACCGGGTTGATAATCAATGATCTGTAATTTGTATCCTTTCTTATCAATCCACCTTGTGTACATCCTGAACAACATTTCAGCCCAATCCTGGGAATCGGTACCACCGGCACCGGCATTGATGGTGACCAAGGCATCCCGTGCATCATCTTCATGATTCAGGGTTATTTCCACGGAAAATTTTTTTATCTTTTTTTCCAGCCTTGTCACAAGAACCGCCACCTCTTGCTCGCTTTCCTTGTCCGATTCTTCCTGGGCCATCTCCAGCAACAGATCGGCCTCTTCAATATCGTCGGAAATACTTTGGCAGCTTTCAAGGAGGTTGGACAGGAGGGTCCTTTCTTTTAACAGCTCCGTGGCCTTGTCTGCATCATCCCAAAAATCTGGTCTGGCAATAAAATGTTCCAGTTCCCGGAAACGCTTTTCTTTTATGGGGAGGTCAAAGATACTCCTTGAGTTGGTCTGATTTGGTGTAGATGGCGGATATGGTCTGTTTTAAATCGGCACTCATTTTTGGATTCTCCTAAAGATATTGTTTACTCCTTTTACCATGAAACCAAGGCAGATTGCAACCAGTGCGGCCATGCCCATAAGCTCACCATGCCGGGTATAAAAAGATATCGTTTTTAGGGTTGGCACCGGCTGGGTGATGGCTGCCGTTGTAAAGAGTTCGGTCTCTTCTATAACCCTTCCCGTGGGATCGATAAACCCGGAAATACCGGTGTTGGCTGCCCGGACAACGCTTCTGCGGTTTTCAACCGCCCGGAGCACGGCAATGGAAAAATGCTGCCTGGCTGCCGAGGTTATTCCGAACCAGGCATCATTGGTCATGGTGGTCAACATATCTGCCCCGTTTTTAACAAAGGCCCGGGCAACGGAAGGAAAAAGGATTTCAAAACAGATGAGTACCCCTGTTTTGTGATCTTTGAAGGTTAGGGGAGCAAATGTTGTGTCTCCAGAACTGAAATTTCCCGCCTGCTGGGTGATCTTCCCCAGAAAGGTTAAATAGGCTTGCAATGGGACATACTCCCCAAAGGGGACCAGATGGGTCTTGTCATAGGTGCCCGTCACAAGGGAGAGGGGGTTGAGCATATAAGCCCGGTTATAAAACCTCAGGTTTTCCTTGCCCCGTTCAAAGGCGGGGCTGCCCACGAGAAAATGGGTTTTGGCCTTTCTTATATAAACATCTATTTTGTTGGAATAAAGGGTGTCTGCCCCATAATAGAAAGGTAGCGCTGTTTCAGGCCAGATGATCAGTTCAGGATTGGTTTTGGCCATCCCAAGCGAAAGGCTGCCGTATTTTTCAATGGTTTTATTTTTAAAGCTCTTGTCCCATTTTAAATCCTGGCTTATATTTCCCTGGATAACAGAAATCTTTGGTTTCGGGGTGGCCTGGATCAGGCGGTCAATTTCCGGAAGCCTTACCCTGCCATAGGCCAGGGCAGCCACCACAAGCGCCAGGGTATAACAAACAACAATTGAAATTGACCGCCAAGAGATCTTTTTTGGAACCAGTGACGGGCCCAGGTATAAAACAAGCTGTACAAGGGTAAGATTGCACAGCACAATTAAAAAAGAAAGCCCCAGAACTCCTGTCAAGTCTGCTATCTGGACCAGAGTTTGGTTTGAATACTGGCTGTAGCCAAGAACTCCCCAGGGGAACCCGGTAAGGGCATAGGTTCTGATATATTCCACCCCCACCCAGAGACAGGCGCCCATGATGGGCATGAAAACCCCGGGGGGATCCAGTCGTTTTATCAACCAGGCAAAGCCGCCGATATAGAGAGCAAGATAAAGGCATAGCAGAGCAAGGGTTGACACCCCAAGCAGGGGGTGAAGCCCGCCGTAAATCGTCACTGTGGGGACAATCCAATAGATCAGGGTCATATAATGACCAAAGCCCGCCACAAACCCGGCATAAAAGGATTGTTTCGAGGTCATGGATTGGATGGAAACCATGAGGGGTACCAAGGCGACAAAGGCAAGGTAATACAGATTGAAATCGGGAAAAGAAGCGGTCAGCAAAAATCCGCTGACCAGGGCTGGAAAATAGGATATTAAAAAAAACAGATTTTTTTTAGGGCGCATTTTTTTATTTTGACCTTAGTATTATGGAAAAAGTCTTCTATACTTAACAGTTAGTCAAACTTCCGTCAATTTATGAAAACAAACCAGGAATTTTTCGATGACGCAAGGAAGAGAATCCTTTGACCCTTTTCTCCTGCAGAATGGGGCCAGTCGTTGCTAAATAATTCATTTTGCTGGATTTTTATGATTGCGCTTTACAATCGGGCACTCAGATGGTATTTTTGTAGTTCGTCAGATGATCGATATAACAGTGTCATCAGGAGTGTTTTTTATGGAACATATAGAAATTCGGTTTGGGGATAATATTGAAACCCATACCTTGGAAGACAAGTCTTTTGAGCAGATGTTTCAATCGGTAAACCCCATGTTCTGTTTTTCAAAACGTGTTTGGAAGCCCCAGATGGATATATTTGAAACAAGAAACAAGATTATTATCCAGGCGGAGATGGCAGGGGTGAACCAGGAAGATATCATTATAGAAGTCAATAACAAGGCCGTTAAGATTTCCGGAAACAGGAAAAGCAACCACCCGGATCCAACCGCCACCTTTCGGCTTGCGGAAATCCAGTTCGGCCTGTTTGAACGGGTCCTTTATCTGCCCAGCGCCATTGATGTAGAAAAGGTGTCCGCCTCATTTTCCAACGGATTTTTGGAGTTAACCTTGGGAAAGCTTTTCAATAAGAATATAAAACGAAAGAGTAATGTTTCCCTAGACTTTATTTAAGCCAATCTTCCAAGAGGAATCAGAATGGATGAACTGAGACATCCCTCAGCCAACATAACAACCGACAGCATCCCCAAAAAAATTCCCATCCTGCCCATTGTAGACACCAATTTGTTTCCCAAGATGGTGCTCCCCCTGGTGTTGATTCAAAAGGAGGCCATTGAGCTGATCGATGAAGCCATGGCCGGGAACCGGATGCTGGGACTTTTATTATCAAAACGGTCTGATCTGGACTCAAAACACAGGACAGACGATCTCCATCGCATCGGCACTGTGGCCATGATTTTAAGAATGTCCAAGATGGAGGATGAAAAGGCCCAGCTGCTCATCCAGGGACTGGACCGGTTCAAGGCGGTCAAATTCCTCCCGGGCAAGCAGTATATGCAGGCGGAGATTGAGGTCATGGGAAACAGAAATGCCGACCGGAACAAAGAGAACCGGGCGCTCATGGCCAATATTGTGGAACAATATGAAAAAATTGTCGTCCTTTCGCCGGGTCTGCCCTCGGAGATGGGACATATGATCAAGTCCCTCCAGGAACCCAATGTGCTGGCAGACATGGTGGCCTCCACCATCAATGCGCCGGTAATGGAGAAACAAAAGGTCATTGAGCTGCTGGATGTCAACCTTCGCCTGAAAAAGGTGACCCGCCTGGTCAATGACCAGCTTGAAATCCTTGAGATGGGATCCAAGATCCAAAACCAGGTCAAGGAAGACATGGACAAACGCCAGCGGGAATATTACCTTCGCCATCAGCTCAAAGCCATCAAAGAAGAACTGGGAGAAACCGAGGATGAACGAATTGAACTCCGGGAATACCAGGCCCTGATCGAAGAAAAGAACCTGCCCGGGGAATCCCGGAAAGAGGCGGAACGCGAGTTGCATCGCCTGTCCAGGATGCACCCTTCTTCTTCTGAATATGTGGTGGCCACCACTTATCTGGATTGGCTCACCTCTTTGCCCTGGCATGAAAAATCCCGGGACCGGCTGGATATTTCCGAGGCGAGACGGGTTTTGAACCAGGACCATTATGGTCTTAAAAACCCGAAGAAACGTATCCTGGAGTATTTGGCTGTCCGGAAATTAAAAAAAGATTCCAAGGGACCGATTCTCTGTTTTTCAGGTCCCCCGGGAACGGGGAAAACTTCTTTGGGCCGGTCCATTGCCAAGGCCCTGGGCCGGGAATTTGTCCGGATCGCCCTGGGTGGCGTCCGGGACGAAGCGGAGATTAGAGGCCATAGAAGAACTTATGTGGGGGCGCTTCCCGGGCGAATTATCCAGAGATTGAGACAGGCGGGCAAGAATAACCCCGTCTTTATGCTGGACGAGATTGACAAGGTCAGTTCCTCCTACCACGGAGATCCCTCCTCAGCCCTCCTGGAAGTTCTGGATCCGGAACAAAATTTTTCCTTTACCGATCATTATCTGAATGTGCCCTTTGACCTGTCCGATGTCATGTTTCTGACCACGGCCAATGTTCTTCACACCATTCCGGCACCCCTGCGGGACAGAATGGAGGTGCTGGAACTTAACGGGTACACCGAAGATGAAAAACTCAAAATTGCCACGCGGTATTTGATCCCCCGGCAACGGGAGGCCAACGGGCTTTTGACCCACCAGATACGATTCACCCCGGGGGCTGTTAAAAAGATTATTTCCGGTTATACCCGGGAGGCAGGGTTGCGGAATCTGGAACGTAAAATTGGGGCGATTTGCCGGGGGGTTGCCGCCAAGATTGCCGAGGAAGAAGCGAGTGCCCTGGTGATCCGCCAGGAAACGATTAAAGACTATTTGGGCCCGGTTCAAAACATGCCAGACCTGGCCCTAAGGATCAAGAGTCCCGGGGTGGTTGTCGGACTTGCCTGGACCCCTTTTGGTGGAGAAATCCTTTTTGTTGAGGCGGTTTCCATGCGCGGAAACAAGGGTCTCACCCTCACCGGCCAGCTGGGGGATGTGATGAAGGAATCCGCCAGCACCGCCTTGAGTTTTATCCGGGCCAATTGTGAACGACTAAATGTGGATGAGACATTTTTTGAAAATCATGATATCCATATCCATGTGCCCGAAGGCTCCATCCCCAAGGATGGTCCCTCAGCAGGCGTGACCATGCTCACCGCCCTGGTTTCTTTGATTTGTGGCAAACGGGTACGTCCGATGCTTGCCATGACCGGAGAGATCACCCTGAGGGGTGAGGTGTTGCCCGTGGGCGGGGTAAAGGAAAAAGTGATTGCAGCCCACAGGGCCGGGATAAAAAATCTTATTTTACCCCTGTGGAATAAAAAAGACATGGAAGATGTGCCTGCCCATATAAAGGACAATATGGCCGTCTTCTTCACCGATAAAATGGAAGAAGTATTAAGAAAAGCATTGGATATATGACAAAAAAACAATTCCTCCTGTCCCCCATTGAAGTTGGCGTGTTTCTGATCATTTTTTTTCTGATCTTTACCGTTGGATGTTCCAAACGAAGAGATGCCCCCTATGATTACGGAAAGAATCAACCGACAAAATCCTCGGGAAGCAGCAAGTCCCCTGCCACCCAAAGGCCCTACACCGTAAAGGGCAAACAGTATACCCCCATGGCCAATGCACATGGGTATGTGGAAAAAGGGCTTGCTTCCTGGTATGGGAAAAAATTCCATGGCAGAAAAACCTCCAATGGTGAAACCTATAATATGTATGCCCTGACCGCCGCCCACAAGACCCTTCCCATGGGAACCTGGGTAAAGGTCTACAATCGTGACACCCATCAGGAAATTACAGTGAGGGTCAATGACAGGGGTCCCTTTGTCAGAGGCCGAATCATTGACATGTCCTATACCGGTGCCAAAAAACTGGGTATGGTGGGGCCGGGGACGGCCCGGGTAATGGTCACGGCCCTTGGAAAGGCAACCGCTTATTCCAAGAAAACCAAGGAGCCGACCACATTTAAGCCCCTTGATTATTGGCAGGGCAACTTCACTGTCCAGGTGGGGGCGTTTAAGGTAAAAACCAATGCGGAAACCTATCAGAAAAAATTAGCCGCTACCTATCTGAATGCCCATATCATCCCCTATGAGGATGACCGGGGTCGGTTTTACCGGGTCAGAATTGGCAAGTTTGCTAAGCTGACAGAGGCGAATCAATTCAGCGAACGTCTCATGACCGAAGGGTTTGAACGAACCTTTGCCGTTGCAGAGTAAGGAGCTGAAAATGGGAAATTACCTGTTTGAAGCGGCCCTTTGGATCATTCCCCACGTGAAACCTTCATGATTACCATCAAAGGAGTTTTATCCCGGCTCACCTTTCAAAATCCGGAAAATCATTATACTGTTTGTAAAATCCGGGTGGAAGGTATTCATGATCCCATTACCGTGGTCGGCCATCTGGCCGGGGTGGCCGCAGGCGAAAGCCTGACCCTTACCGGTAAATGGATATCCCATCCCAAATACGGGGATCAGTTCGAAGTAGCTACTTACCAGGTGACCCTGCCAGCAAGTATTGCCGGGATCAGACGCTATCTTGGGTCCGGCATGATACAAGGTATCAGCAAAGGGCTTGCCAACCGGATTGTGGACACCTTTAAGGAAGAGACCCTGGAAATCATTGAAAATCAACCGGGCAAACTTCTAACCATCCACGGCATTGGCAAGGCCAAACAGGGTCTCATCGAAAAGGCCTGGAACCGTCATCACTCGGTGCGGCGGGTCATGCAGTTTCTCCAGGACAACCAGGTGGGGGCTTTGCATGCAGGACCTATTTTAAAGACCTATGGGACCGAGGCCCTGAATGTTCTTACGAAAGATCCCTATCTCATTGCAAAGGATCTTCCGGGTTTTGGCTTCCAGACTGCTGATATTATTGCCCAGGGGCTCGGCATTGAACGGGAGGATAAAAAACGGCTGGCAGCCTGCCTGATCTGCCAATTGCTTTTAGAGGAACAGGAGGGTCATGTCTATGCCCGGAAATCAGTTCTCTTTGCTGCTTGTTCCCGGATGGGAGGGGTGGGCAGGGAGCTGTTTGAAGCCCCCCTTATGGAGTTGACAACTTCAAAGGATGTGGTGGTTGAAGTGCCCAGTGAAGTGACCAATGTAGAGATCGATGAAAAATTTTTTCCCGACAAAAAAGCCACCAAGGATTCGGATCAAGCGCCAGAAACCAATGAAGCGGATGCCTGGACAAAGGTATACCTGGCCAGGCTTTTCAGGGCAGAAAGTCGTATCGCTTCCCGGATCAAAGCCCTTTTGACCTTGAAGGTGATTGAGTACAACATCAGTGAAGCTCAGATCGTGGAAGAGGTATTGACGAGTCTTGCGGTCAAGTTGTCCCAGGAGCAGCTGGATGTGGTGACCCAGATATTGCAGCAGAAGATTGCCGTCATCACCGGGGGACCGGGCACCGGGAAAACCACCCTGGTCCGGGCCCTTTGCACGGTATTTAGAAAACTGAACCTGACCGTGGTCCTGGCCGCTCCCACGGGCCGAGCTGCCCGGCGTCTGTCCGAGGTGACCGGAAAAAAAGCCTTTACCCTGCACAAGCTTCTGGGATTTGACCACGAGAGCCAAAGTTTTGATAGAAATTTTACCAATCCCCTGGACCTGGATGTCTTTGTTGTGGATGAGGCCTCCATGGTGGATACCCTTCTCATGTATCATCTGGTGGAAGCCATGCCGGCCATGGCCTGTCTCATCCTTGTGGGAGATACTTTTCAATTGCCGTCTGTGGGGCCGGGAAATGTGCTGTCCGACATTATTGCCTCGGATCAGGTCCGGGTCTTTTCTTTGACCAAAATTTTTCGGCAGGCCAAGGAAAGCCCCATTGTCATGCATGCCCACAGCCTTCGTAATGGGAAGATGCCTGATTTTAAGGCGGCAACCCCGGACAAGCTGTCTGAATTTTATTTTATTGAAAACCAGACCCCCCCAAAGGTGGTAAAGACCATATTGGAACTGTGTTCAAAACGAATCCCTGCAGCCTTTCCCCATATTGATGAAATCCAGGTGCTCACCCCCATGCACAAGGGCGAGGCTGGCACCATCAACTTGAACCAGCAGCTCCAGGCCGTTCTCAATGATGCCAAGGAGGGCATTGAGAACCGGGGACTTGTTTTTAAATCCGGGGACAAGGTGATGCATTTGAAAAACAATTACGAAAAAGAAGTATTTAACGGGGATATCGGTCTGGTACACGAAATCAACAAGTCCGAGGGCCGTGTGCTGGTGGACTATGACGGCCGCATTGTTTCTTATGACCTTTTGGAGCTGGACGAGCTGACCCTGGCCTATACCATCTCGGTTCATAAATCTCAAGGGTCTGAATACTCTGCAGTGATCATTGCGCTCACAACGGCCCATTTTCCCATGCTCCAGCGAAATTTATTGTATACCGCCATGACCCGGGGCAAACACCTGGTCATCATTGTGGGGGCGAGCCGGGCCCTTGAAATTGCCTTTCAAAACAACAAAACATCCCTGCGCCTGTCCGGGCTTAAAAAAAAGTTAATGTCCTCCTATGAAAGACCGAAAGATTCCTCCCCCCTTAAATCACCTGTTTTCTAAGGCGGTGAAAAATCTCTTCAAAGGATTCACCCTCATCCCGTATTTTTTGGGCCTGGCGTTCAACAAAATTGTAGGTAAGCGCATTGTCCATGTCAGAGAGCTGCTGATAATATCCCAGGCGTCGGCCCAGGGTAAAATTAATCTGATCTTTGGGGTCAAGGCCCAGAAATCGGTCCAGAATAGCCAGGAGTCTGTCCTTATCCCGGGGCAATTGTCCCCTGACTTCAAGGAGCAGGTCCACACTGTGATGGTTGGCATAATGGCTTTCAATCCCCTCCAAATTTTCCAGGAGCAGCCGCTGTTCTTCGATGATTTCAGCTTCATAGGGCAGGGTGAAGCGACCCGCGGCCATTTGCCGGTCAAGATCGGAGTCCGACTTCACCCCAATGGTCAGCAATCGGATATCATCGGGGTTTATTTCATTGAGAACCCTTGCGGTTTCAATGGCATGCTCCTTTGTTAGCTCCCTTCCCCCCAGCCCCAGGATAATGAACTGGGTCATGTCCATGCCAGCTTCTTTTGCCATGTGGGCGGAGCGAATGATGGTTTCCGGGGTAATCCCCTTTTTGACATTTTTTAAAACCCGGTCAGAACCGGACTCCATACCGCAATAAAGTTTGTTCAACCCGGCTGCCCGAATCGCCTTCATATCAAGCAAACTTTTTTTGGCCATGGTTTGGGCCCGGCCGTAGCTTGAGATTCGCGTCAGTGAAGGAAAGGCCTTTTTCAGGGATTCCAACACGGCAATCAGATCCTTTGTTCCCATGACAAAACTGTCCCCGTCCTGGAGGAAACAGGTTTCAAAGGGATGACCGTTAAAATAATTTTTGGCTGCCAGAATATCTTGTTTAATATCTGGAACCGATCTGAGGGAAAATTTCATCTCCTTGTACAAGGTGCAAAAGGAGCAACGGTTCCAGGGACAGCCCCGGGTGGTTCGGATCAGCAGGCTGTCTGCTTCATCCACCGGCCTTATGGGCCCCATTTCAAAGGGATAGTCCGTCATGGTCTCTCCATATCTCGTTTATCTTATTTTGATTTTTTAACAAATTTGGTTAAGATGACGATCTGCTGGCCCTTCACACGGCCCTCAATCTGCTCATGGTTACCCGCCACCAGGGAAATTCCCCGGACAGCAGTCCCCCTTTTTGCCGTAAAAGAGGTTCCTTTTACATCTAAATCTTTGATCACGGTGATGGTGTCACCAGCGGCAAGTTCAACCCCATTGCAATCCACATATTTGAGTGTCGGGTCTCCGGCTTCTCCTTCACCCGTGGCCTGGGTCCAGACCAGGGTTTCTTCATCCAGATAGAGCATGTCCAGCAGGTCCTGGGGCCATCCCTCGCCTTTGAGTCGGGTGAGCATCCGCCATGCCATCACCTGGACGCCAGGTACCTGGCTCCACATGCTGTCGTTGAGGCAGCGCCAGTGAGGAACCTCCATTTTTTTGGGGTCCTCAATTTGTTCATGACAGGTTTCACAAACAAGAATGCAGTCATCTGCACTTCTTGTTGACCTGGGCGGAACTTGATACACTCCCAAGCCCTCAGCTATACCGCATAATTCACATTTAGACTCGCTTCGCTCGTATAATATAGTTTCAATATCCATTGTTTCCCTCAAAATCGGGCAGATTTAATTCCGATATTTTTTTATTACGCCATAAATGGCTTTCAGTCCCAATGACAAATAGGGCTCAAACATAATCCCTTTTCAAGAATTGTCCAATGGACCTTGTCTCTCATGATTTTCACGGGCATTATGCCAATCAGCTGAAGATCATAGGCCATCATTTTTCCGATATTTGGAAGATCAACAAGCCGGGATACTGTTTTTCTGTCAGGACTCTTTAATCTTGTTGGGGATGGATTTTTTTGGAAAAATAATCAGACTATCAGGGACATTCCGGGTAAAGTATTAAACCGGAAAGGTCAGGATTATAAAGCCAGAAGTCTTTTCACTGTAACCCGTGCAAAGCATAGTGGGTATTTTCGGACAGATTTTTAAAATTTCTGTACAAGTTGATCCCCTGTCATATGTGGCATAGCCATGTCTGTGATAACCAGATCAAAGTCATCCGGAGTGGCTTTGACCATCTCCAACGCTTCCATCGGGTCTGTGGTTCCTTTAACAGAATATCCCAGCCGTTCCAAACGTTGTTTTCCCAATTTGAGCAAAATGGGTTCATCGTCTACAAAGAGAATTCGTTCATTCCCGGTTGGTAAAGTGATATGCTCCTAAGGCTCCTGTTCTATCCGCCCCTTGTAGGCAAGAAATAAAATGGTGAAAGTCGTTCCTTTGTCAACCTCACTTTCAGCAGAGATTGAGCCTTTGTGCCTTTCAATAATGCCATGCACAACCGCCAATCCAATGCCGGTTCCCTTACCGATATCAATAGGCATGTGCTTCCAGTTTGAAAATACAGAGTCTCGATCCTCCGGATGGAGCCCATTGATCCAGCCATCCCCAAGAGCCTCTTCCAGAGTAAATCCAGCCATTTTACACCAGCGAGGATTGGTATAACGACAGGACCCCTCGGGAGTGGTAAGGTAAATGCCAACAGGCGCAAGGTCGGATAGCGTACTGAATAGTTCTTTGCTTTCCTTTAGAGATTCAATAACCTCCTCTTGTTTGAGATTTGCCTTTTCTAATTCTATCACACGTTTTTTTAATTCTTTATAGGTCGGTTCGATTGATATGGCTAAAGCCATCTCCGAAATGGCAACTGAATTCCAGTTGTATAGAAAGCAAAAAACTCAATAACTTGCATTATTGACAATTCCACCAGCATTCAATAATCCAAATTGCATCTTCAAAAAGTTATCTTAATAAGCGTTACATTAAAAAGTTGAAGGTTGCAAAAAAAATTTATGATTTTAGCAGGTTTCCTACTGATATGGTATAATTAACCAGGAGTCAAATTCTACAAATTACCGAGCGCTTCTTTTACCAGTCCGGGCTTTTTAAAATCTTCAGTATCTGCCACTGCCCCACGAAAATACTCCAGGCTTCTTGAAGATCTGAAAGGATTGTCTCTTCAGATCCTGTTGGTGTTGTTTGAAAACTCATATTTTAACCTCAAATCAAATGGTTTTCATTTTTTATATAATCAACGATGTTTTTTTCCCCAACGCCAATCAAAAATCCCTTAAAACTCTAATTCCTGTATCAAGCCTTTGGCCTACATATTGATGAATTATAGTCATGTATTCTCTGCCATATTTTGTTCTTCTATTCGCAACGAAACGTATAACTCCTAATGTTTTTACCAGAATTTCTTTCTCAATATTGGGCAAGTCTTTTGTAATTGTTTTTTCGACATAATTAAAACCGGACATTAGCAATTGATCATCAATTTCTGTCTTTTGATCTAAAAAATGGTATTTATCAAGTAAGAGTTCAAGAATTTTAATAACATCTTTATCTTTCAACTCGTTTTCTAATTTTGTGTCATATGAACACAAGGCGCCTTCAATAACATTTGCATAATCTGCTAACTCAGTATCTTTTTCCATTTGTATAGTTGTGAATTTGGGCACTTCATTATATTTCCTTTTTGGCTTTTGATAATATGAACACCCAGCGCACATATCATTGCTACGGGATTCTCCACAGCAAAGACTGCAAATCATAGTATCAGAAATTAAGCATTTTCTTTTACCTTTCCTTGAATTACATAATGAACATTTTGCCATTTTATTTTCCTAAAATTGTTATTTGATCGGTTATTCATGTTTTCATTTTTGAATGAACTAAAAACAGTTCGTTATCATACCATTTAACCATGTAAGATACTTTTTTGCAATATTTGTCATGATGTTATCCAATGATTCCTTTAAGCCTTTAACGAGCATGGACTCTATATCCTTATGGGCACATCCAAAAAATCAGATGCAAAAAAGTTTAGACGTGGGGAGGCCATGAGGTCCTGCCCACCATCAGAGAGACCAGTGCCACATGACCAGTAACACCCTTGAATTAATTAATATACTTGTCAATGAGCATCAAAGCACCCTGAATCAAAGATTTGTCATGAGTCGCAATAGCCGGATAGACCTTGTTTCGAAACATGAGTTCAAGATCTTCCAGGTAGTGGGTGTTGATCTCACTGTAGTCCGTATAGGCAATGGACGGGGATTCCATATAAAATTCTCTTGCAGAGTCTAAAGTTCAGATTTGAATCATCCGACCTTAAATCCAGCATGTTTTCAATGAATTCGCATAGGATGTCTATGGGTAACTATTGTTTTTTTTTGGTTCAGGGCTTTGGACGCAACAATGACGTCCTGGATGCTCTCTCCGGCGATATAGGTTTTTGAAAATTGCCAGATGAATTTCTGG
>CAYWNB010000016.1:0-15975 GCA_964459195.1 uncultured Desulfobacula sp. | reverse complement strand
TGATCCTCCCCCGGATATTTTATATACCAGTTAAACCATATTCCAGCAAATCGAACAGTCAACATAACTTGCATCATTATGACTTCAATTTTTATCAGAAAACAGTTTTGAATTGGAAAGCCTGGCTGGCTTAAAAGAGGCTATTTTAGAGATCCGAAGGGTTGCCAAAAAAACATGTATTCCAATTGATCGTTAGGGGCAATTTGCAACCCTGCTCCCGCCTTAAAATGAATCAAGATATTGAATTTTCAAACAATACCTGTTAAAAGTAAGTTTTGACTTTTTAGGGGGTTGCCAAATGCACTACGAAGGAATGATCATCCGCCCGCCCAGCGAGGCAAACAGTATTTTACTGCAGGTCACCCTGGGCTGTTCTCATAATAAATGCACCTTCTGCGGTACCTTCCGGGAAAAACGATTCAACATCAAAAAAGATGAGATTATTTTTAAAGATATTGAATTTGCCAGGCAAAATTGCCGTCGCCAGAATCGCGTGTTTCTCTGCGACGGGGATGTCATGATCATCCCCCAGAAACGATTGGTTCCTATCCTTAAACGGATCAACGAGCGCCTGCCCTGGGTGGAACGAGTGGGACTCTATGCCAATACCAAGGGGATTGGCAGGAAAACCGATGAACAACTTGAAGAATTAAAAGCCCTTGGGGTGGACATTGCTTACATGGGCCTTGAGTCCGGGGATGATACCGTGCTCAAGGATGTTTGCAAGGGGGCCAATGCCGAGAAAATGATTAAAATGGGCCGACGGGTCAAAGCCGCAGGGATCAAATTATCGGTGACCGTTCTAGTGGGACTGGGGGGGAGAGTGCGATCCATGATGCATGCCCGGGAAACCGGAAGGGTGTTGTCGGCCATGGATCCAGATTTTGTCGGGGCATTGAGCCTGATGCTCGTTCCTGGAACCGAACTCAACGACCAATATGAACGAGGGGATTTTGTCCTCATCGACCCGGAAGAAATGCTGGCCGAACTGGGGCAGATGATTGCTGCCACCCATTTGACCGACGGGCTTTTCCATGCAAACCATGCATCTAATTATTTGCCCATCCGGGCCAGGTTACCCCGGGACAAAGAACAAACACTTGAATTGATATCACAGGCCCTCAAAGGAAATATTAAATTAAAGCCTGAATCCATGAGAGCCTTGTAACACCCAAATTAAATAACAGGAGAAAATTAAGATGGCAGAAGCCAGTGAAAACCTTGACCAATTAACCGTCAACACCATTCGAACCCTTTGCATGGACGCTGTTCAGCGAGCAAACTCAGGCCACCCGGGTGCCCCCATGGGGCTTGCACCGGCAGCCTATGTGCTGTTCAAACGATTTTTGAAACATAATCCCAAAAATCCTTCCTGGATTGACCGGGACCGGTTTGTATTGTCCGGGGGGCATGCCTCTTCCCTGCTGTACAGCCTTTTATATTTATTCGGGTATGGGCTGGAACTTGAGGATTTGAAAAACTTTAGACAGTGGGGGTCCAGAACACCGGGGCATCCCGAATACGGATGCACCCCCGGGGTTGAAACCACCACAGGCCCCCTGGGTCAGGGGGTTGCCAATGCCGTGGGCATGGCCATTGCCGAACGCCATCTGGCAGCAAGGTTTAATGAGGAGGACGGGGAGTTGATCAACCACCATACCTATGCCATGTGCGGTGATGGGGATCTCATGGAAGGAGTGTCCATGGAAGCGGTTTCCCTTGCCGGCCACCTGGGTCTTGGACGGTTGATCTTGATTTATGATGACAACGCCATCACCATTGAAGGCGCCACCGATATTGCCTTTACGGAAAATGTTCGGACAAAATTTGAGGCCATGAATTGGCATGTGGTTGAAGTGGCAGACGGCAATGATCTGGAAGCGATCCAAAAAGCCATCCAGGCAGGCAAGGATGCCGTGGCACGGCCCACCCTGGTCAAGGTTTCCACCCATATCGCCTATGGCAGCCCCAACAAGCAGGACACCTCGGATGCCCACGGCTCACCCCTGGGAGACGAAGAGATTCGCCTGGTCAAAGAATTTTACGGGGTTCCTTCAGACAAAATATTTTATGTGCCCGAAGCGGTATTGGAAAATTGTAGAAAAGCCATTAACTTTGGCCAGGGGTTTGAAGACTCCTGGCAGGAAATTTTTGACGGGTATAAAACGAAATACCCTGAAAAGGCAGGCCAATTTGTGGATGCCATTTCCGGATTTCTGACCCAGGGATGGGATATGAAAATCCCGGTATTTAAGGCTGAGGACGGCCCCATCGCCACCCGGGCAGCATCTGGAAAGGTCTTAAATGCCATTGCCGATACTTTGCCCGTGCTCATGGGCGGATCTGCCGATCTTGCTCCCTCCAACAAGACCTATCTTACCAATGCCTCTGTTTTCCAGAAAGATGCCTGGGAGGGTAGAAATATCCGGTTTGGTGTGCGGGAGCATGCCATGGGCGCCATCATGTCCGGTATGTATCTGCATTCAGGAATCCGGCCCTATGGCGGAACATTTCTGGTCTTTGCCGACTATATGCGGGGCGCTATCCGGGTGGCAAGTTTGATGAGATTGCCCATTATCTATGTATTTACCCATGACTCGATTGCCGTGGGGGAAGATGGTCCCACCCACCAGCCCGTGGAACAACTGGCATCCCTGCGGGCGATTCCAGGCCTTACCGTGATCCGGCCGGCAGATGCCAATGAAACTGCCCTTGCCTGGAAGCTGGCCCTGGTCACCATGAATTCTCCCACCGCCTTGATCCTGAGCCGCCAGAAACTGCCCATCCTGGATGTATCCCACAGGGACGGAGAGTTCAATTATGGCGCTTACGCCGTCAAAGATATGGGCAAACAAGCAGATCTGCTACTGCTGGCATCAGGATCTGAGGTGCATATTTGTGTGGAAGCGGCCCGGATTCTGGACGAAGAACATAATATTACGGCCTCTGTTATCTCCATGCCTTCCTGGGAATTGTTTGATCGGGCACCGGCTCCTTACAGGGAAAGAATCCTGCCTTCCAAGGTGACAAAAAGATTGGCCGTTGAAGCCGGGGTCAGTATGGGATGGCATAAATATGTGGGAATGAACGGCGAGATCATCGGTATTGACCGATATGGTGCCTCGGCACCCGGCGGAACTGTGCTCAAAAAGTATGGGTTCTCCCCTGAAAATATCGTAAATGCTGCCAGAGTTCTTGTAAAAGAATAAAACAATAATATCCGCTGGCCGAAACCGCCAGGTTTTCGGTCAGCGGATACTCCCCATGATGTGTGTTATGCCCTTTATGCCAAAAATCCTTTTAATTTTTAACGAGGGAAATTATGCAGATTCCCGTTAAAACCCATGCCAGAACCCAGATGATTGACATCACCTCCCAGGTGCGGCGTGTGGTCGAAGAATCCAAAATTCAGAACGGCCTGGTCCATGTCTGTTCCCTGCACACAACCGCTGCTATCACCATCAATGAAAATGCCGATCCTGCTGTTGAGGCGGATATCTTAAACACCATCAACAAGGTGATCCCCTGGGATGATCATTTCAAGCACATGGAAGGCAATTCCGCCGCCCATATCAAGGTCAGTCTTTTTGGCCCATCGGAATTGATTTCCCTTGAAAATGGTTCCCTGGTCCTGGGCACCTGGCAGGGGATTTTTTTCTGTGAATTTGACGGCCCGAGAAACCGGCGGGTCAATGTGAAAATCATGGGTGATTCCTAGGTCTCACTGACCCTTTTTTACCCGGTCTTGTATCCGATCTTCTTCCAACAGGGCGTTCATTTCCAAGGGAACCTGATCCGAGGTGATAAGAACCTGTGAAGATTCGTCCTGGAATGAAAGTTGGAAGGCATGGAGGCCCAGGCGGTGGTAATTACATTTTTCCTTTAAAAACTGGATGGACCGCTGGGATCCGTAGCGGCTGTCCCCTGTGACGGGGTGTCCTGCAAGTTTTGCGTGGCGTCGTATCTGGTGCTTGCGCCCGGTTAGAAGTTCAATTTTCAAAAGGGCATAGTGGGGGCTCTGTTCCAGGATTTTGTATCGGGTCATGGCCATCACTTTTTTCCCTTTGCCTGCGGGGTTGTTTCTGCCCCCGGCTTCCTTTGACAAAGGGGTGTCCCAGAGAGAGTTTGTTTCATTTTTTATATCAAAGTTTCCATGGACCAGGGCCAGATATTTTTTTTTGACCTCACCTTGGGCAAACATTGCGGACAAACGGGTCAGCACCTCGGATTCCGTGGCCAGCAACAGCAGGCCACTGGTCTCCTTGTCCAGGCGGTGGACCGGCTGAAGCAGGTTTTGGTTTGGATGGGAAAAAAGCTGGGCATCCAGAATGGACACAATATCTTTGCCCGGCTCATTGTGAACACTGATGCCGGTAGGCTTTTCAATACAAAGCCACCCCTTTCCTCTCTCTGTAATATGAACTTTTTTCATTGGTTTGATTGTTTTCTCCCTTTAATTAACCCAAAAGAGACCATCCTACTTGATTCGACAAAAAGCGTCAAAAGCTATTATGAATACCGTCCCTGTAAAACAGTTATCAGGGCAATTGCAAGTAAATTGGGTTATTGCAAACGGGCTCAATGGGTGGTAAATTGAATCTTCATCAAAGATCCGGCAAAAAAGGATCAGACAAAAAAGGGAAATACGAGTGAGCACCGAGACACCACTGGGAGAGATGATCCCTTATACCATTACCCGGTATAAACGAGAGCAGATGTTTGCGGAAGAAACGGTTGTGGCAGTGGAAATCCCTTTGACCTTTGTGGTCAATGGCCATGAAGTTGCCACCCTCATGTGCACCCCCTCCCATTTAAAAGCGTATGCCTATGGATTCCTCTTTACTTCAGGATTTATTAAGGAAGCAGATGATATTCTTGCCTATGAATGTGACGAAAAAAGATGGCGGGTGGACGTCCGGGTAAAAAATTTTGTTGATCCCGAGTTGCTCGGCCAGCGGGTCTACACCTCCGGGTGCGGCAAAGGAGTGATGTACACCTCCATGATGGAGCTTTCCGCCCGGCACCCCATTGACAGCCAGGTCCGGATTGAGGGGGAAAAGATTATTGCGGCTATGCACTGGCTCCAAAATTGTTCAGATCTTCACAACCAGACCGGCGGGGTCCATTCTGCAACGGTCAGCGTGAATGGTGCCATACCAAAATTTCACATTGATGATATCGGACGCCACAACGCTGTGGACAAACTCATCGGCACCCTGCTCATGGACCCGGCAGATACCAGGGAGCTTGTGCTGCTCAGCACGGGCAGGATTTCTTCGGAAATTTTGCACAAGGCCCGGCGGCTTTCCATCCCTGTTCTGGCATCCCGGGGGGCACCCACCCACCAGAGTGTTTTGCTGGCCGAAGAAATGGGCATTACCATTGCAGGCTTTATCCGGCGAACCAATTTTGCCGTATTCACCCATCCTGAAAGGATTGTCACCCCATGAGACCTCTTCTTTCTAATCACCAGGGGGATGGTTTTTTTAATCTGGCGGATCCCCAAGATTTGTGGGCACCGCTGTAAAATCGGAGGAAATATGGATTCCCAAGACATTTTTAAAAGCGCGCTTACCTATGAGAAAAAAATCCGGGATCTCTACCTGTCTGCCGTGGACACCATTGATGATCCCAGGGGAAAAGACCTTTTTAAGGCCCTGGCCGCTGATGAACAATCCCATGTGGAGTTTCTGGAATACAGCCTGGATCGTTTGGTATCGGCCAGGGAGATTGATCTTGAAAAACTTGCACCCGTCCTCTCTTCTGCCGTTGATGATGATGTCAGCCGTATGAAGGAAAAGATTCCGGAACAAATGCTGGGGGATATCAAGCGGGCCTTGAATGCTGCCCTGGTACTGGAAGTTGAAACCAGCCAATTCTATAAAAAAGCCTGTGACAATTCCACGGGTCAGGTGAAAGAAATTCTTAAAAAGTTCTATGAAATCGAGCAAGGTCACGTGGAATTGGTTCAGATTCAATTGGATTATGCCTCGGGGAACGGTTATTGGTTTAATTTCATGGAATCAGACATGGAAGATTAACCTTAAGTTAAAACCGAAGAGGGAATTATGACACTGCCTGGCAATATGACCTTGGATATGCTCATTGTTTTTGGCTTTTTGATTTTTGTTACAGGGCTCTTTGTTTTTGAAATTGTCCGGGTGGACATGGTGGGATTGCTCATGATGGTCTTGTTGCCCCTGTCCGGGGTCATTTCTCCAGCAACTGCCATTAGTGGCTTAAGTTCCAATGCCGTGGTCTCCATCATTGCCGTGATCATCATGGGCCACGGGCTTGACAAGACGGGTGTTATGAATGTTTTTGCCCGGTATATCATTCAATTTTCAGGGAAAAGCCAGATTCGAATGGTGACATTTATCTCGGGTACCGTTGCCATTATTTCCAGTTTTATGCAAAATATCGGTGCAGCAGCTCTCTTCCTTCCCGCCACCAACCGCATGTGCAAACAGCTCAATGTGCCCATTTCCCAGGTGCTCATCCCCATGGGATATTGTGCGATCATTGGCGGTTGTATCACCCTGGTGGGCTCCAGCCCCCTGATTCTGCTCAACGATCTCACGGCCTCCTGGTGGTCCAACAACCAGTCCCTGTTGGGGAACCAGCCCTTTGAGGCCTTTGGTCTTTTCAGTGTGGCACCCATCGGTATTTCCCTGGTTATTGCAGCCATCCTCTATTTCATTTTTCTGGGTAAATTTGTATTGCCTAGGGCAGATGTCCAAACCGATTCTTGTTCCCTTTTAAACTATGACCTGGAATGCACCTATGGCCGGGAAGTCAGCAAGGTGTTTGAGCTACAGGTGCCCGGCGATTTCTACACCAGAAGACTTGAAGAATTGAAACTGCGTCCCCTGTACCATGTAACCGTGGTTTGTATTTCCAAGCACAAGGGCAGGTATAAGGTGGATGTGCCAGGCCGAACCGATGTCATTGAACCCAATGATGTGGTGGGCATTGTCGCGAATCTGGAACATGCCCAAAAACTTGCAGCCGATATGGGATGGATCCTTTGCGATGAACTCAACATGCTCAGCGGCGTTTTATCCCTTGACCATTCCGGTATCACCGAAGCCATTGTCACCCCCCGTTCCGAATTGGTGGGCAAGACCTTCCATGAATATGGATTCAGAAAAAAGCTCCAAATCAATCCTCTGGCGTTGTACCGAAGGAATGAAGTCATCCTGGATGATATTTCGGAAATTAAAATCCTGCCAGGGGATGCCTTTCTCCTCCACGGGGAATGGGAAAAATTTCATTTGCTTAAACATAACCCCATCCTGACGTTTACCGAACATCTTCAGGGAGAGATTATGCACCCGGAAAAAGCAGGGCTTGCCAGTGCCTGCCTGATCCTGGCCCTGGTCATGGCCCTGGGTTTTAAAATTCAATTGTCCATTGCCCTTCTAACAGGGGCGGTGAGCATGATTCTAACCCGGGTCCTGACCCTGGATGAAGCCTATCAGAGTGTGGACTGGATGACGGTTTTCCTCCTGGCAGGATTGATCCCCCTGGGCGTTGCCTTTGAGGAAACAGGGGCGGCCCGATTCCTTGCCTTTTTTCTTGCCGGCCTGGCCCATGGCGGATTGACCCCCATAACACTTTTTTTGATTATCGGTTTTTTAACCTCATTTTTTACCCTGGTCACTTCCAATATCGGTGCCACCGTTCTCATGATCCCTTTGGCCATGAACATGGCCATCCCCTGCGGGGCAGATCCCAGGATGGCCGCTTTGCTGGTGGCTGTGGCCGCTTCCAATACCTTTATCCTGCCCACCCACCAGGTCAATGCCCTGATCATGCGGCCCGGCGGGTACAAGGTCAAAGATTATATCAAGGCTGGCAGCGGTATGACCCTGATCTATATCGCCGTTGTCATGGGAATCATGTATTTTTTTTACGGCATTGCAGCTTAAGGCGAACTCCATTCCCCCCCCCGGTTGCCCCTGGAAATCAGCTATCATGGAAAAACTTGAGCAGGGGATCTGAACTGATAATATAATAAACGTCACCAACAGCCTGTGTTTCATTTTTATCCATGATCTTAATCTCGGAATTGAATTTCACCGTCGCAATAATGGCTAGCGGTTTCTTTTTTTCCCTGGCCATGTCAAACTGGTCAGCGGTATATTTTTCCTTTTTGCCCCAGGCCCAATAGACCACCTTGTCATGGGCGGAAATTGTGGGATCTTCATAGGCTATGAACAATTCACCGACCTTTTCTTGAACCTGCTGCTGGGATATTTTTTCAAACTGCTCAAACATGACAAGCACCCGAAGGGTTTCTTTGTCGACGACAATGTTCAGGTTGTTGTCCCTGAATTTAAATACCTTTTTGGAAGCTGCCTCCAAAGGATTTTTGGCCGCAATCGCCTGTTGGGCCTTGGTCAATTGGCCCCCCAGCACATATCCTTGTCGTTGGATCTTCAGCTTTTCAACCTGGTTGAAAAGTTCATCCTGCTCCTGGGCACTTGAAACGCCTGCCATGAAAAACAGGACAAAACATACAGCGATTATACCCGATATTTTACCCATAACATCCTTTGCTTAAATGAGTCAGGCAGGAAGACCCGCACTGGCCTTCCTGCCTGGGATACATGTTATTTTCTTGAAAAATAATCAGTTTGCTTATTGATTATACCGCAGCTTATTTTCTTCTTCAATGAGCTTCATGGTCTCGGCAGACCCTCCGGTTTTTATCCAGAGATGCTCGGGTTTTGCCAGTAATGCGGCAATGTGTGTTTTATATTTTTCGCCCATACCGGCATGGTCTGCCAGTTCCTGGACCTCGGGTAAAAATTCCTGGTAAAAATTCCGGGAGACCTCATACAACCCGTGCCAATGTGTATAATCCGGTGCAAACATGGCCGCTGCCATCCGGGTTCGTCTGCCCTCGTGGTGCCAGATTTCAAACCAGGTATACCCTATTTTGTGCTGAAATCCGCTGTTTTTCCAGATTTTATCTTTTTTCAGCATTTTGACAATTTCAAGGCCTGGTTTTCCAAATTTATCATTGTAGAGATTTACCAGGTCATCCAGTTGGAGGTAAAAATCTTTGACATGGTTGATGCCGTGGCAGGATTTACAGACTTCCTGCATGGATTCCCGTCTTTGTTTCCAGGAAACAACACTTGCAATTGTCTTTTCTTCAATTTGTTTTTTGAGCCTGTCTCCTTTACGGATATAGGATTTTTTCATTGCCTTCTGCCCGGCCCGGGGCGGGATGTCACCGGTGACATCGGTAACCGATCCATCGGTAAAAGTGACCCGGTTCAATTTGGAAGAAACCGGTGCCCTCAGGTTCCAGGAAAGCCTGTCTCCTACATTATGGCTGTTTTTGGCAACGGCGCCGTTGAGTTTGACAAAAGCGCCCATGTGGCAGGTGGAACAGGTGGGGGCGGTGTGGTAGTCATCCCCTAACACCCAGGAACCGTCCTTGTAGATATTCATGCCGTTGGGGGTGTTTCCTTTTTCGGCGGTGTAGTATGCAATGCCGTGTTTGGATTCTTCATAGATTTCTTTTTGGGGATGGTCCGGACCCAGATGACATTTGCCGCAATTTTCTGGCTGCCTTGCCCGGGATGCACTAAAATCATGCTTGGAATGGCAGGCATTACAAACCCCTTTGCTGCCGTCGGGATTGATACGGCCAATCCCGGAATTGGGCCAGGTATTGTAATCCATTTGGGGGGCATCTGTTTTGGACCGAAGGGGCTTGCCATCCTTGTCCCGCTTCAGGGAAACCACTGTCCCATGGCACTGCCAGCAGCCGCTGGCCATATTCCCCTTATTGTTGGGCATGCCGCCCACCACTTCGGCCAGCATATTGTCCAGGGACGCCATGATTTCGCCGGCGGTTGCATGGTGGGAAATGGCCATCTCTTTTGCTTCAGGTTCATGGCATTTGGCGCAGTCATTGGGAGAAAGAATGGCCTTGATAAAGGCGCCTTCATGCTGGTACCCCATTTCATCACCCTTATTGGCCGCATGACAATTGTAACACCCCACCTGGCCTTCTTTGGCGGCTGCATGGGCAGAGTTCTCCCATTGCATGACGATGGATTTGTTTTCCTTTAAATGACAGGTGATGCATTTTTTGTTCATTTCCTGAACTTTTGGATTTTTAACGTCAAAGGACTCTTCGGTCAATGCCAGTGCCGTCCCTGCCGTAAAAATGCACAAAATTGTAAACACCAAGAATGACCTTAAAAAAGTCATGATCACATTCCTCCAAAAATATTAAGTATATGTCACAGCCCCACGGCCCTCACCGTTTCTCTGCAACGCCTCTGGAACAACCCCCAAACCACCTCCCTTCACGATCTTTTTGCCTTTTTTTTGTCTGTGGTTACCACTTATTTTTTAAACTTAACCCTCCTTGTCTTCTGCCCAAAAGGGAAATATTTTCCCGAGGACAAAGAGGATGGCAAAGGGAATGGCCATGACAATAATCACGGCAATGATCCCTTCTTTATCAAACCACAGGGGATGGAACTCGGTATATCCCCTTGCACTCTTGCTCATGAGCTGACCGCCGATGACCACATTCCAGCGCATGATCAGCACCTGGATCAGCAATATGGCCGAGACCCCTGCGGCCAGAAAATTGTAAACATAGGACCGCATTTTAACGATACCCATAAGGCCCAGAACCAGGAGGGGAAGGACCGAACCAATTTTTACCTGCCAGAACCAGAAAGAATTTGCCAGGACCCCGTTTAAAAGACCCTCCACCATATGATGGTAGCCTGATTTTAAGTAGGAATGGGAAAAAACCTCCAGCATTTCAAAGGAGAATGCCAGAATAAAAAAACCGGTGAGGGTTTTGATCATGGTGATGATGCACCCATTATCAATGGGCCGGGCCTTGAATTTGCGAATGATAATATAGGCAAGGATGATGGCGGATATTCCTGAGACGCAGGCCGAAAAAAGAAAGATTACCGGCATAAGGGGGGTGGACCAGGTGGGATTTGCCTTGACCCCGCCGAAGATAAAGCCCACATATCCGTGGAGAACAGCGGCAATGGGAATACCTATTGCCACCAGAAACCGGATTATCTTGGCATCTAATTTTAATGCATCATCGGACAGATCAATGCTGTCAAAGGTGATGGCCCGGTATAGCAACTGGAGCCAGCCCTTGGAGGTAGACCGAAGTTCCACCAGCACCGGACGATAAATAAAGAGAATTATAAAGACCAGAACCCCCATGGACACGGCATAAATATAACCAAATCCAGCCATGGCCGAACTGGGGCTGGGGGTAAGCAGCATGTTCAGATTTCGCTCGGGCCGTCCCAGATGGAGCAGCAAAGGAAGGGTGGCGATGGCAAGGAATGCCAGGGCAAACAAAAGAGAAAACCGGGCCACGGGACGCAGGCTTTTCACATCAAAAAGATAATACAGGGCCGCTATGATAAAGGCACCGTCCACAAGCCCTGTGATGTAGGGGTACAAAACAATCATCATGCTCCAGTGGACATGGAGGTCATTGGGGAATACAAAATTGGACAGCAGCATGTTTGCCGGACCCATTGAATCGGAAACCATGCCGGTGGAAGCCAGCAGCGTATTCATCAGACCACCTCCCTTCTGGCACCCTTGTAGTACAATGCAGGCCAGGTGCCCATCTCTTTTCTCAGGACGGTCAAAACGCCCGGCCCTTTGAGAATTTTATAAACCTCTGATGTTTCATCCTTAAGGCTGCCGAACTTGCGGGCACCGGTGGGGCACACCTCCACACAGGCCGGCAGTAGTCCCTTTCTGACCCGATGATAGCACCAGGTACATTTTTCCACCACCCGGGTGACAGGATTTATAAACCGGACAGAATAGGGGCAGGCCTGGATACAATAGGCACATCCCACACACCGTTTTTCATCCACCAGAACAAATCCGTCCGGGGTGATAAAGGTTGCGCCGACAGGACATACCTGAACACAGGGTGCCTCCTTGCACATATTGCACAGCTTGGGCACAAAAAAGGTATCCCGAATCTCTTCCTTGATATCGGACCGGGGTGTCTGGTAACCGTCCAGTCCCCCGTTGGGGCAGTCCACATAAATCTGATCGGAAAAGCCCTTGACATACCGTTCCACCCAGGTGCGATAGTTGCCGTCGGGCACATTGTATTCGCGTTTGTCTGCCACACAGCAGGATCCGCATCCGATACACCGGGTAATGTCGACGATAAACGTAAACTCCTGGGCGTGAATATCATAGGCCCCGTCCCCTATACCCGGAATCTGTTCGAGTGTCTCAAGACTGCCTGCACCCATGGGATAGACCAGGTAGAGGGAACCGGCAATGGTGCCGTTTAGTACATTCTTCAAAAAGGATCTTTTTTTCATGTCCGGGGAGGGATCATTTATCTTCATTATCCTTTCTCCATAAGCCCTGTGATCTGTTTCGCCCGGTTGATATACTTGAGCGGCGCATGAACATGGTGGCATTGATTGCAAGTGTGGGTGAGTTTAACCTGCTGGTCCCTGAGATGATCCGGCATGGCAACGGTCTTAATCACCTCTTCCGACCTTGCCTTAATTTCAGTGTTGTGGCACCGCAGACAAAGGGTGGTGATCTGGTCTCCGGTTTTTACCGGCAGGGTTCCTGTTTTTTTATCCCCTTCCACATGATCTGCATAGGTCCCGTGGCAAAATTCACAGGAAATGGTCTTGTGAAGGCCAGCTTTGTGAATTTTGGCTTCAAAGGGATGACATTTAAAACAGGAGCCATTGGTACCGTGACGGATGGGCACCTCAAGTGCTTCATTGATGGCGTCTGCCCGATAAGAACCGTAAACACCAAATGAATCAGGGCGCAATAAACGTTTGAACAAAAATCCTAGTCCGACCATCACCAGAATGCTGATGCATACGAGAACAAGACGCATCCGATAGCTTAACCCCAAAATTACCTCCTGTAAGCTGCATACTATTGTCTGATAGAGATGATTCAACCCTAACCCTGTAATCGTTGAAAAAAACCCATTATTTTGTACTCAAAATCGTTATTTTATATCAAGAAATGTTTATCTAACATTTAAACCATTATCATTACACAAATTTTATCACAAGAATAAAATAATTAAAAAAACAATGGCAATATCCCTCTTTTGCCGGAATACTATTTGACCCGAAAACAAATTTTGGGCATAATAAATATATCCTAATCAAATTTAAGAAAGGAAAATTATGTCATTTTTAATTTCCAGCAAAAATAAGTTTAAAATCACATTGGAAGTGGTCCCGCCGGCCGGAGCGGATGGTCAGGCACTTCTGGACAAGCTGGATGCGCTTACCCGTCTTGCCTTTGACGGATTCAGCGTGGCGTCAAACCCGGTTGCAAAACCCCGGATGTCCGCCATGGTTTTCTCCCATTTGCTCCAGGAAAAAACCGGAAAACCTGCCATCCTCCATTTCACGGTCCGCGATCATAACCGATTGGGACTTCAGGCGGAACTGTGGGGCGCCAGGGCCCTGGGTCTTGATACCATCATTGCCGTCACCGGAGACCCTTCTGCCCGGAACAAAGAAAACAAAACCACTACCATAAATGATTTGAATGTCTTTGAGCTCATCCAGATGGCAACACAGGCAGATCTTTGCACCGGTGCCGTACTGGATTTTCGGCCGGAAGTGGACGGGCTTGAAAATGAAATATATCGAATTGAAAAGAAAGCTGCCGCCGGGGCAAGGTTTATCGTCACCCAGCCGGTATACGACAGGGAAACCGCCCAGCGACTTAAGGAGGGTCTAAATCATATCAACATCCCCATCCTCATGGGAATTTTACCCCTGCTCTCCCATAAGCATGCCAGCTTTCTTCACAACAAGGTGGCAGGCATTGCCGTGCCGGATGCCCTTCAAAGGGAAATGGCAGCCACCAACGACCCGGTTGCCACCGGCATCCAACAGTCCCGGCAAATGCTAGCACTTGCGAAAGAACTATTTTCCGGGGCCTGTATCATGCCCCCCTTTGACCGGTTTGATCTATTACCTGAGATTTTGTAATACGCATCAAAAGCTTTTTTTTATTGGATCCATCTCTGGTCTGGTTTCAGATCTTTGATTTTGAATGGATAGGCCCCCTGTTTACGGTCCTGGAAAAAATCAACCAGGGTCTGCCGGATAACCTCAAAGGCTATTTCATCCCAGGGGATATCGGTTTCCTTGAACAATCGCACCTCTGTGCTTTCGCTGGTGGGGCCAAAGTGGTCATCCCCCATCTGGGCCCGGAATATCAGATAGATCTGATCCACAAATACGATATTAAATAATCGATAGGTGTCAATGATCTTGACATGGGCCCTTGTCTCCTCCAGGGTTTCCCGAAGAGCTCCGTCCTGGACAGATTCCTTGTTTTCAAGGTACCCGGCCGGCAGGGTCCACTTTCCCTTTCGGGGTTCAATATTTCGCTTGCACATCAATATTTGGTCTTTAAAAATCGGAATACACCCCACCACCATTTTGGGATTTTCATAGTGCACATGGGTACATCGGGTGCAGACATACCTCGGATGGTCATCATCAGGGGGGATTTTTTTTTCCATGGGTGCGCCGCAACAGCTGCAAAAATTTATCTTCATTTTATTATCCTTACCATCTGGAACGGATATATTCATGGGATTCGCTCAGGCTCAAGGGAACAGAAGCTGTACCCGCCAATTATATCCCAATGCTGTTCAAATTTAAGCCATATTCATATGTGAATTTGACTGGGAAGTCAAGCTGCCAAGCCGATCAGCAGCAATTCTTGGACACCCGTTATTATAGACCAGAATTATTTAGAAATGATGGGACAAAAATTGCCAGGACCCGTTCCGTTCCGGTCACCTTGCACGCTCTGGACCTGGCTCTTTTTTACAACTTCTAAATTCCGCCGCTTTGCAAGGCAACCTTACCTCCATTGGATATTGCAGTTTATTTGAATCATTAATTATTTTTTCCATATACTTGACTTTCAAATCTGAAATTGAAAAACTTGTTTATACTATATGTGGTATTTAAGAAAAAGTTAAAAAGTCAGGACTGGTGAAAGAAACGCTTGGTAAATTGGGAGATTTGACTCTTGAGCGATTATATTATTGCACGGTAGCTATCTGGGCCAAATCCTTAATAACTTTTGCATTATCCGTCTTTATGAGGTAATGTTTCTTAGGGACTTTTGTGAATACAATAAGAATCATTGAGGGTTAGGATACTTAATCTTTATGCAAGTTCTCATCACATTACCAGTGCTAATCACCATGGTTAAAAACCATGTCAAATATACCGACCTACGACGAATTGGAGCAAAAGATCAAGACGCTGAAAACCACGGACTTAAACCGGAAGCGTTTGAACTCGAAGAAATCCACCTTGCTTTTAAATGGTTTGCTCAAAGTCCAGAAAGAATTTGTTCAAGGAAGTGACCCGTATTAGATATTTGAAGGACTTCTGTGTTCTCTGCTGGAATATACCAATAGCCAATATGGCTTTATCGGGGAGGTTTTTTATGAAGATGACGGATCCTCCTACCAATTATCCCGTGCGATTTCGAATATCAGCTGGGACGGTGCCACTCGCAGATGCTATGAAGAAAACTGGCGTGACGGATTAAGGTTTGACAGCAAAGATATGCTCTATGGCATGATAATCAAAACCGGCAAGATAGTGATAACCAACGATATGGCCAATTATCCCAGATCAAAGGGTCTTCCTGCAGGCCATCCTATCATCCAATCTTTCCTGGGGGTTCCGATTTTTCAGAAGAGCAAACTTATCGGCTCTTTTGGTCTTGCCAACCGTCCGGGCGGATACGATTTTGAGTTGGTCAAAGGATGGTTCCGTAGCTTTGGCATCCATAACAGCCTTAAAGAAAAACAAGGAAAATAAAAAATGGTTTCAGGCAAAAGAACTCATTTTTAGACTGGCTGCATAAATTTTTACCTGGCTAACCGCACAGCTCGAAAAGTTG
>CAYWNB010000015.1:20271-34566 GCA_964459195.1 uncultured Desulfobacula sp. | reverse complement strand
GCAGATCGAAAAATATTATGAGAAGCTGTTTGCAGATCCGATTAAGGTCATGATATGTGGTGAAGAAGTTTTGATTCAACCTCAACGAACTAATAATGTGATGGAACAATTTTTTAGATATTTGAAAAGGTTGTTGCGAAAAAAAAGTGGTAACATTTCCGTTAAAAGATCCTTAACGGCAATGTTACCCGGTACGGTATTGATTAAAAATCTTGAAAATGAAAAATATCTTGAACTGCTACTTGATGGGACGAGCGGTTTAGAGGAAAGGTTCGCACAAGTTGATAGCCGTTTATTTTTACGAGAGTTTTCAGAAATGAAATTACATAATCGGAAAATACCGGTGGATGCAAAGAAATTGATAAAAATAGAAACAATGCCGGAGAAAATTGGAAAACTGTTTTTGGCCATAGCAATTTAAATGCCAACCGTTATTTTTTGACATAGATTTTGACTAACAAAATAATTACTATCTTCTATATTAAGCATTGGCGGGAATTGCTGTGACGCCGGTACCTTATTTGAAGCACAGGAGGGAGTTTGATATGCGAACAGTCACGGCGACAGAAGCGAAGATCATTTACGAAATACTATTGACCCATGAGGCCCAGACTCTTTCCCTGAGTTGTGTAGACTCGGATAAGTTAAATTTAATGCTGGATCATCTGCGGGGGATGTTGTTAGATATTGGCGACGGAGAGTTGCAGGCCCATACCGATGTAGTCAAAGCCATTGAAAAGCTTATCAAGGACGAAGGCAAACTCATGGATGAGATTAAAAAAACAGATCCACAGAATGCGATGGAAAAGCTATGTTATATCTTGGGGCTATCAAAGGCGTTGAGTATAATCCAGGGAAAATAGCAGCATCCTTTCCCCGGGATTAATACTTTGGTCGCCTACGTTAAATGGTCCGTACAATGACCCACAAAAAAATATTAGTATGCAACCAGGATGAGTAAAATATGAGAACAGTTACACAGACAGAAGCAAATATGATAAGATACGAATAATAGGGTGACGCTATTTCAAATCAAATTCCAGTTGCTGCTCATGATTTTCTTGATTACGGATATAGTGTTGTATCATCAAAAGAATACGTTACTCATCGAAACGGTTGTATTATAGTAACGTTACTACACCTCCTGCAAATTTTAAAACACAACTTCATTCAGCGCCCGATTAAACTGAATGCTATTTGTTTTCAAGATGTTATAAGCGTATAAAATTTGATTTTCGTGAATGGCATAGTTATTGAATATATTCCCTGGCAACGCTTATATTTAACCATTCCATTCAAGGAGGACAATTAAAATGCATATCGACCAATTCAAGGAAAACCTGTTAAAAGGTGTTACACTTGTCGATTTTAATGCGGACTGGTGTGCACCGTGCAAGGCGCTGGAGCCAATCATCAAAAACTTAATAAAACAATATGAAAACCGTGCTGCAATTATTGAAATCAATATTGATGAACACCGAACACTGGCAACACAGTATATGGTTCAAAGCATCCCGACCTTAATTCTTTTTAAGGAGGGAAAAGAGATTAAAAGATTTATCGGCCTTCAATCAGAAACTACGATTGCAAAAAGCATAGATGAGGCCATTTAAGCAATATTCATCGTAAAAACGGAGATTTATTTAATATGGGCAAGTGCATCAATCATCCTGACAGGGAAACCAGTTATATTTGCATGAAACACAATATTTATCTTTGCGAGGAATGCCTGGAATGCCGCGATCCAGATATATATTGTAAATTCAGACCGTCCTGCCCGATTTATTTTATTACCAAAAAAGGATTTACCACTTCAGATGACCCGCCCGCACAAAACAGCGAACACACGATTATTTTTGAACCCGGAGGAGAGAAAGCGGTTGTTCCAGCAGGGACAACCCTGCTGGATGCTGCACAAAAAGCCAAAGTATATATTAATGCCTCCTGCAATGGCAAGGGATCCTGCGGCAAATGCAGGTTGATACTTCAATCGGGCAAGTTGGATTCAAAAAAAACCACCCTGCTGACAGACAAAGAAAAAGAAAAGGGCTATGTTCTGGCCTGTCAATCAAAAATCCATGGAGATATAGCTGTCAGAATACCTGAAGAAACCATTGAAAAAAAGCTCAAAGCCGCTGGCATGGGAGAAGAAGCCACTCAAAAACTGGCAGGCCTTGTGGAAAAAATAGAACCCATCGTGGAAAATGTCACCCTGCAACTTGAACTTCCAACGCTTGAGGATTCTGTGAGCGACCTGGACAGACTGCGAAGAGCACTTAAAAAAAGTGGCTATGATATATCAAGAATGAGCACCAATATTAAAGTGATGCGGCAACTGACAAAAGCGATTCGGGATGAGAACTTTAAAGTGACGGCCTCTGTTCTGTTTAAGAAATGTTCGTCTGAAATCGTGAATGTGACCCCTGCCAAAGATTCAAAGATATCAATGGGCATGGCAGTTGACCTGGGAACAACCTCTATTGTGGTTTATATCGTGGATATGAAGGATGGTAAAATTTTAAGTGCCGCGTCCGGCCACAACAGTCAGGCAGCCTGCGGGGATGATGTGATTAACCGGATTGTCTGCTCGGAAAAGGACGGTATCAAAAAGCTTCAGAAAATGGCCATCTCCACCATTAACAACCTTTCCACAAGGGCCATGGACGCCATCCATGCCGATCATAAACAAATCGAAAACATTGTCGTTTCCGGTAATACAACCATGGTCCATCTGATGCTGGGCATTGAAGCCTCATATATTAGAAGAGAGCCTTATGTCCCAACGGTTTCTGAGTTTCCCATCATTAAGGCGGGACAAATCGGCCTCAAGGCTGCATCCTATGCAGGCGTCTTTATCATGCCGGGGCCTGCTGCCTATGTGGGCGGCGATATTGTGGCCGGGGTCCTTTATACCGGATTTAACCGGTTTGAACCCTTAACCCTGTTTATTGATATTGGCACCAATGGAGAAATTGTTCTTGGCAATCATGAATTTCTGATGACTGCGGCCTGTTCTGCCGGACCTGCCTTTGAAGGCGGGGGCATCCGCTGGGGAATGCGTGCGGAAGAAGGCGCGATTGAAAAAATAACCCTTGACCCGGATACTTTTGAACCTTCCTATTCAACAGTTGAAGACAAGACGGCAAGAGGTATCTGCGGATCAGGTATGATCGACCTGCTGTCGGAAATGCTCACAAAGCATGTTATTGGACAAGATGGTAAATTCATGATTGGAACCGACCATCCAAGATTCACCCTGTTTAATGAAGAACCTGCCTTTATTCTTGAATTTGGAAAAACCATTGGCACCCAAGAAGATATCATCTTTACCCAGTCTGATATTAAGAGCCTTATTCTTAGTAAAGCTGCCGTATATGCTGGATTTTTTATTCTTTTAGAACAGGTGGGCATGGATTTTTCGTTTGTTCAGCAAATGATTATCACAGGGGGGTTCGGTCAGTATCTAGATATTGAAAAGGCCATTACCATTGGTCTTTTACCGGATATTGAACGAACAAAATTCAAATATATGGGAAACAGCTCCATTGCCGGTGCCTATATGGCGCTTTGTTCCAATACCTATCGATATCAGGCCATTGAGATTTCCAATGCCATGACCTATCTTGATTTTTCAAGCAACAATGCATTTATGGATGCGTTTACACGGGCTCAGTTTCTACCGCACACAGATGGAAAACTGTTTCCCAGCGTTCATATGAATGAAACTAAGGAATCTATATTATGTTAAAATTATTGTCATTCATACAAAAAAACCTGGTATGGACCATCCCGGTTTCAATGTTAGTCGGGTTGATTTATGGATATTTGTTTAATGCGGCTCCTTTAAAACAATTTATTATCCCCGTAACCTTTATCATGGTATATCCCATGATGGTGACTTTGAATGTAAAAACGGTTTTAAAGGGTCAAGATTATAAACTTCAACTGACCACCCAGATTATCAATTTTATTATTGTCCCCTTGATTGTATTTTTCATCGGGAAACTGTTTTTAAGCGGAGAGGCTTCCAAGTTCGGACTCTGGGCTGTCGGCCTGTTTCTGATTGGCGTTCTGCCCACATCCGGCATGACCATCTCCTGGACCGGGTTTGCCAAAGGCAATAAAGAGGCTGCCATTAAAATGGTGGTATTCGGGCTTGTCATCGGGTCTCTTGCAGCTCCTATCTATACAAAAGTCTTCATGGGCACTACCATAGAAGTCAATATGCTTCATATGTTCAAACAAATTGCGATTTTTGTTTTTTTCCCCTTGTTTGCAGGGCTTTTTACCCAGGCCGTGGGCATGAAAAGATTCGGGAAAAAAATGTGGAATGAAAAGATTAAACCCAAATTCCCTCCTTTTTCAGCCCTTGGTGTTATTTTGATTGCATTTTTAGCCATGTCGCTTAAGGCTAAGAATATTATTGCCAACCCTGGAGACATTGTCATTATTTTGATTCCATTGGTTGTTTTTTATCTGATATCCTATGTAATGTTAACAATTATCGGCAAAATTTTCTTTTCAAGAGAAGATGCCATTGCCATGGTTTTCGGTGTTGTCATGCGGGACCTGTCCATTGCTCTTGCCATTGCCATGACGGCATTTGGCAAGGAGGGAATGACCATTGCCCTCTTGATTGCCCTTGCCTATATCGTCCAGATTCAATCTGCTGCATGGTATGTCAAGTTTATTGATTACATTTATGGCCAGCCCTTGCCCAAAGCCACGGAACCCGTTTTGGAACCCGTTTTGGAACCCGTTTTGGAACCGGTATTAACCCAAGACAACCTCATCCCAAAAGTTGAAACCAGTGGTTCCATGATCATTGATGTTAAAAAGATACTATTTGCAACTGATTTATCAGACACTGCCCGGCATGCTGTAAAATATGCCTGCAGTATCGGAAACAAATACAATGCCGAGGTGCATGCCATCCATATTGTTCCGGACATGGTGGATGAATATTCAAAAGGCGCAGGGATTGATCTTTCAAATTCAGTTGATCCAAAAAACCGGGACCAGTTTAATAAAAAAAATATTGAAGCGGCAAAAAAAACTATTCATGAAAGGATGCGGGCAACCTCTCAACGGGTTCTTGAAGAAATACCCCATTGCCCCCTTTCAGAAGAACGAAGCATTGTCAAGGCAGGTAGCCCGGTGGATGAAATCGTCAGGACTGCTCATGAAGGTCATTTTGATCTGATCATCATGGGAACCCATGGACATGGAGAATTTGAAGAAATGATGCTGGGCAGCACTGCCACTGGTGTGATGCTCAAGTCCAAAGTGCCCGTGCTTGTGGCCCGGCCTTCTTAAAAAAATATAAGAGTCACCAAATCCCCACACCCTGTGGTTTTAAAACACTTTAAAAACCGCAGGAGTGGGGGGATTTCTTTTCAAGATCCTCGACCCTGCCATTCCCCACCCCGGTTATTTTGGTCATTTGACCATATTTTTCCTTGACAACCTTCCATAGCCCCCTTATAATTATAGTCAAATGATCAAAACAAAGGAGATTCCATGCCACGTCCCAAAAGACCAAGATGTATCATGTCCCGTCCGATCATAAAAGAATTCAGGCCTGAGGGTGTTGAAAAAAAAGGAGAGGTAACCCTCTCCCTCGAAGAGTTTGAGGCGATCCGACACATTGATTTTGAAGGCCTGGATCAGAGCCAGGCAGCAGAGATCATGAACGTATCCCGGCAAACCTTCGGAAGAATTCTGAAAAGTGGTCGGTTTAACCTGTCAAACGCCATTGTAAACGCATATTGCCTCAAAATAGAAGGCGGCTGCTATACAATGCACGACACTCAGCAGGAACATGGGCGTCATGGTCACGGCAGGGGGCATGGAAGGCAAGGTGGTGGAATGGGCCATGGCAGAAAAAAGAGCTGAAGACCCAACCACCGGATAATCATAGGATAAATAAAAAGGAGGCACTATTATGCCAGGATTTAATCAAAGAGGCCCCATGAATGAAGGCCCCATGACAGGCAGACAAAGAGGCACCTGCACAGGCGCTCCTGTTGATACCGGTCAAGGCTTTGCAGACAACACAAATGCAAGGGGATATGGTGGTGGAATGGGCAGAGGAATGGGCAGGAGAGGAGGCCAGGCACCTGGCCGGGGAATGGGAGGCCGATGGACCGCCCCCGCTCCGACACCGGGTACTGTGAATCAGGACACTTCTGTGAATCAGGACTTGCAAAACAGGGTGAATATGCTTGAAGCTGAGTTGTCCGCCATTAAAGATCAGTTAAGAACTCGATCTGAATAACCGAGGCCGGAGCATGTTATTTGCTCCGACACAACGAAAAATGAAACTCTTACAATTGCAATACCTTGGCCGGAGTTTCATATAAAAAGGAACAGGTGCTGGATAATAAAATCACCATATTATCCAGCACTTTTCTTTTTATTATAGTTTATATATGAAACAAATAGATATGATCATTGATCCGGGTTCATTTTTTTTTAACCCCCCTATTTTTAACCCCCCTATATAATATGGAGACACTGTGCCGTATTCTGAAACGGAAGGGTTGAAAAAAGAGCTTGACACAGGGGAGTACAATGAGACATATATCATACTGATATATGTCAGTGCGACACATGGAACACAATAAATTTTGAAAAAATTGACTATTAGCTCGATTAAATTGACTGCAGCTATAAGCAAACAGCTAAACGATCTGATTGTTTTCGTTTTTTCCACATACACACTTCATTCGTAGGGAGGGGAACATGGCAGTTGAAATTTATCATCGACTAAGGGAACAGATGGACCAGTACTCAACAGGCTTTCCGGCCAGTGAGTCGGGGGTGGAGTTAAAAATTTTGGAAAAACTGTTCACCGAAGAGGATGCCGAAATATACCTGGATCTTTCCATGCTTTTAGAGACGGCCGAGGCCTTTGTTACGAGGACGGGTCGCCCTCAAGAAAAGATAGCTGATAAGCTGGAGGACATGGCAAAGCGGGGACTGATCTTCCGTCACATCAAGGATGGGAATAAAAGATATTCTGCGGTTCCTTTTGTCATCGGATCCTACGAGTTTCAGCTGGGACGCATGGACAAAGAATTTGCCGAGTTGACCAACACCTATATGGAGGAGACCTTTCTTGCGGGCATGGGAGAAAATGTGACGCCGCTGAGAACCATTCCGGTGGGAAAGTCAGTGGACGTGGGCAATAAGGTAGCGGCCTACGAGGATGCCAAGGCCATCATCAACGGAAAGGATAAAATTGCCGTGGCTGACTGCATCTGCCGGACACTGCAGGGACTTCTTGACAATGGATGTGACAAGCCAAAGGAGGTCTGCCTGCTTTTCGGCTCCCACGCTGATTATTACGTGGAAAATAAAATGGGCCGCTATATCGGCAGAGAAGAGGCCTGTGCTATCCTGGATAAATGTGAGGAGGCCGGGCTGGTTAACCAGCCAGCCAACATGGTGAACCCCGGGGGCATGTGCAACTGCTGCGGAGACTGCTGCGGCGTACTCCGGGCTCTCAACCTTCAGCCCAATCCGGGAGAACTGGTCTATAACCGTTACTGGGCAATAATTGATCCGGAAAAATGCTCTGGATGCGAAACTTGTCTGGACCGATGCCAGATGAATGCCATCGAGATTGAAGAAACCGCAAAGGTGAATACGGCACGGTGCATTGGATGCGGCCTCTGCGTCACCACATGTCCCATGGAAGCGATCCAGCTGGAGGAAAAACCCAAAGAACTCCATGTGTCCCCTCCGGCCAGCGGACAGGAACTAATGGCCCTTACCGCTGAGAAGAGGGGCACCAATCTGATTCCCATCAAGATGCAGTAACAAAAAGCTGCACTTGGATATTCATCTTGAAATCAGTATCATCTTATTCAATGGGACGGGATGATACGCCCCTTTGTGGGGATGGAAACCTAAGCACTCAGGAAATTTTCAGCCCTTTGCCAAGGGGGAGATAATAAAAACCATAAAGTTTTAAGGATGATATGATTGAGATGATGCTACTGGGATTTCTCATGGATGGTGAGAAATCCGGGTATGAGATTAAAAAGTATATGGAGAACAGCACCCACTATTTTTTCAATATCGGGTTTAGCAGCATCTACCCCAAATTTAAAAAATTAGAAGTGGAGGGACGGGTCCGGCTCAGCCAGGAGATCAAAAACGGAAAGCTCAACAAGGTGTATGCCCTGACCGATGAGGGGAAAAAGGCGTTTCTTGATTGGCTGGAAATATCACCTAAAATAGAACGTATCCGGGATGAGGCCCTACTCAAGGTTTTCTTTTTTGACCATCTTGGAGAGGAGAAAATAAAGGCTCAACTGGAAGCCTATACCGGGGAACTAAAGGAGCGAGTCCAGGCCCTTCAGTCCATTCAGGAGCGGTTCGGTGACCATGACTTAGAGCCGTGGAAGGAAAATACCCTGATGTTCGGAATCCAGTATTATAATTTTTTGGAGCAGCGCTTCAGTGAAATGCTCTCCAAAAAAAAGCCGGGCAATAAGCCCGGGGATATGAAACCCGGGGATATGAAAAGAGATAGAAAAGAAACAGGTGCTGGATAATCGTACCACATATTATCCAGCACTTTTCTTGTTATTCTTGTCGTTTATACCCCATGGGCAGCTTTTTGAAGCGCCCCCCATGAAGAATGGGATCTCCCTTATATCCAAGGGCCTTAAAATTAATATAGTCTGTTTTATTGATCAACTCATCCACATCCCTTCCTTGAGATTTCATAAAGGAAAAGTCTGTGCCTTTATGGGCAACCTTTTTAAAATCAACATTGCGATTGTCCTGGTGGCAGCGGTTACAGGTTTTATCCCCCTTAAGGCTGTCATGGCACTGGACACAGGACAGGGCCATTTCCTTGGGCATCACCTCGTGTTCCAGCCGCCAATACATCCAGGTTTCTTTCCATCTGAAGGAACCGCTGTATTCAAGACCCACCGCAGCCATACCATCCTGGAACGCTTTTTCCCAGTCAAAGTGTTTCCAATAGGCTGTACTGTCCTCCTTGTCCCTGGGGAAAAGATGGGGGACAAGCACATAATCGGTCTCCGCATCAATTGCCTGAATCGCCTTCATCAATTTAAAGGGAACAATTTTAGAACCCGGATCATTGATAGACCCCACAGGCTCAGTAATATTGATGACATCTGCATTGATATCAACCTTATCGCCGATTAACACCCGTTTCATATATCCTGAATCCCAGGCATAGTCGGGGACCACAGACTCATCCCATAAAAACTCACCCTTTTTCTTATTGTAATCGGGTTTTCCGTATTTATCTTTTTTGGGCTTGCGGTTTTTATCGCCTGCCTTGGACCAGTCCCACCAGGTTTTAGTGGGTTTACATTTTGCAAAAACCGGTGAATGACACACATTACAGTCAAGGGTTTTGGCATGCTTGTTCAAATGATGATCCAGAACACTCCCGCAATAATGGGGTTCGTCTGAATGGCATTGCTGGCAGGTGACCGCTCCCTCGGCAACTGGTACGGATGAGCTTCTGCCGTCAATCTTATGGTTTCTGGTTTCATGACATTCTGTACAGGTAAAATCATATCCCCCCATGTGGATGTCACAGCTTCTGTCCGGCTCCAGGAGCTGTCTTGACAGATCCGCATGCTTGATGGCATCCCCTCCCCCCCCATTAAAATGACAGGCACCGCAACTGGCGCGGCTTGAATGCCCTACATTCTGGGCAACCAATTTCAAATCAACATCTTTTGCAGGCATGCCAGCTGCCGGCCCTGCTTTCTTATATTTGCCGGTGGTATCATGGCACACCAGACAATCCATTTTTGTCTTATCGGTAAAATCAAAACTATCGTCTTTCCATCCATATCCGGCATGACAACTTGTGCAACGAGCCTCGTTGCTTATGGGACTGATTCAGTAGTTGTTCAGGGCGGTTGTGCCCTTGCCGTGCATGATATCCTTTCTATGGCCGGTTGTATAGGGGGACGGCCCCTTCCACAACCAATGGGCCGTGGTCAGCATATCCTCTGCCTGGGCATCATGGCACCGCAGACATTCTGCGGTCACCTGGAATGCATCCGGGTTATCCGGCAGCTTGACCAACTCCTTATGATCGGGAACATTCTGCAAATGGCATCCCTTGCAGCCCACAGGTCCTTTGGCTTGTTCCTGATGGCATTCGATACACTGCTGATGATAGGCCGCCTTTAGACCAATCCGCTCCGGATAATCCGGATTAAAAGATGCCTGATGGCAGGCCGAACACCTTGTTGTTTCGGAAGCCGCCTCATCTTTTGGCCGATAGTGATGACATTTGCTGCAGTCGTTGGTTAAATTTGCATGGCGTTTGTGGGAAAACCTCACAGGCCCATAATGGTCTTCTCTATCTTTGATGATGGGACTGTCCATCAAAAAATATGCATCCTGAACATCATCCATGGAAATACCTGCATCCATCAGTGACATCTTCCGGGCAATCTTATGGTCATCCTTGTATTCCTTTATAAAAGGAACCACCTGTTTTGCCCTTTCCTTTGCCCGTTCCTGGTCCGGCGCTTTCCAGACGTCAGCCATACACAGGCCGGGCATCAGGAGCGCAAGCCCTGCCAGGAAAACAATCTTCTTTATCACGACGACACCTCCTTGGGAGCCTGTAAAACAGGCAGATAGGTCACAACAAATCTATAAATAAACATCAATGTTGCGATAAGGCCTAAAGTAACCAGGATTTCTGTAAACGCAGGGAAATATCCATTTTCACTCAAAGGCGGTTTATATCCCACGATAAACACATTAATCCGGTTGATCACCACACCAAAAACAATCAAAGATGCCGCAATAAAAACACCCCTTCTCGAATTTCTTACCTGCTCAAAAAGCAGCATCACCCAGGGTACCAGAATGCCAAAAAGCATCTCCACAATAAAAGAATTGGTCTGATGGGTTCCGTCTAAAAGATACACATAGGTCCCTCTATAAACCATATCCCCACATTTAAGAAACAGATAAATCCCCAGAAGAAAAATGGTAATCCGGGTTAAAGGCGCCAGAATGTCCATCTCGGAATCCAGCTTAAAGGACGCGGTAACAAGGGTTGTTTCAAAAACCACCATTGGATACCCAACGGCAACGGCTGAGGTGAGAAACAAAAGGGGCAAAATAGGGGTATACCATAAGGGATGCATCTTTGTCGGCGCCACCAGCATAAGCGACCCCAAACTGGATTGGTGCATGCAGGACAAGACAACCCCCAAAATAATAAATATCCACATGATTTTCCCAATGATGGCATCCCCCACTTTCAGGATCATGTCCACCAGGCCATTAAAACCAGACCCAAACCCCGGAAGATTCACCCTGCCCTTAAACTGTTCTGCAATAATGGGAAAAAATTCAAAATACAGCACATGAAGATAGACCATCACACACATGGCCACTTCAAAAAGGACTGAGTTGGTATTCCAGTTAAAGATGGGTTTCCAGATGGCCCAGGAACGACCAATATCCACCAAAAGCCCCAGGACAACAAAAGTGTACCCCAGGGCTGCTGTTAAAAGAGCCGGCCGTGTAACAGGTTCATATAAATGTTTTCCTGCAATGTGGGCCAAGGCAGCCGTTGTGAACCCGCCGGCCGCAAGGGCCACACCGGTTGCCACATCAACACCTACCCACAGTCCCCAGGGCCTGGCATTGGTAAGATTGGTGACATAGCCGATACCGCCGGTAAATCTTGCAATAATACAGATGGCTCCAGCCATCATAAACACGAGCATCACCAGCACACCGGGTGTCCAAAATTTTCTGTTTAAAGGACTTGCGCTATGTTCCATCAATTCCATCAGGCGCCTCCTTTATTTTCAGGGGTTTCCACAACTTTGTTTGATTTATACATGAATACTCCCAGAACGCTGAAGAGTGCTATGGGTGACCATAGATAACTGAACAGCGAATGCTGTATGGTTTCGGAAAGTTTGGGGGATGGTGTATCCGACAATACGGGCAGGTTTACGGTTTCAAAGGGTACAGAAGAAATGTACAGCCATGAGGTTCCCCCCACCTCTCGTTCCCCATACACATGATCGATATACCCGCCGGGATTTTCTTTCAGTCTTTTTTTGGCCACCGCGAGCAGTGATTCCCTCTTTCCAAAGGTTATGGCTTCCGTGGGACAAATGGTGGCACAGCCCGGAACACCACCATCCTTGGAAATCCTGTCGTAACAGAAGGTGCATTTCATCACTTTAGGTGTGATGGGGTTATTATATTCATAGGCGGGTATTTCAAAGGGACAGGCCACCATACAATATCGGCAGCCAATACATTTATCCACATCATACCTGACGGTTCCGGTCTCATCCTTGTGCATTGCCCCGGTAATACAGGCCGATACGCAGGCCGGGTCCTGACAATGCATGCACTGAACCTTGGCAAAGGTGGGCAGCGGTTTGTCAAACCCATCCAGTTTGCCTGTAAAATACCGGTTTACCACGGTGTATGCCTTGTGATCCGGTCTTCTTTTTTTGTCAAAAATAGTACATTGACAATTCACCCGTTCCGGTGTGGGCAGGCCATTTACCTCGGCGCAGGCCTCTTCGCACTTGCGGCAGCCAACGCAGCGGGTCAGGTCCACCAGGCATCCATATGGATCCGGGGGCGCCTTTGACTCCCATGCACTGGCAGATGAGGGCAGGACAGCGGCAGAGGCCCCGGCTGCTCCCATAAATTTAAAAAAACGTCGTCTGCTAAGTTGCATTTTACCTCCTTTTTTAATCTATAGATCCTTTTTTTATGCCAAGACAGACACTATCAAGGCGTTTCTTGGTATAAACCACTTCATCCTTGGAACGCTGCACAATCATTCTCAAATCCCTTACCACATCAATATCTGCAAGAAGGACCTCTAGAATATCCCCTTTATCCATAGATTTAAGGCAACTTTTGCATTTGAGCAGATTCAGGGGTGAAATAACCCCTCTCAAATCCAATATCTTTTTTGATGCCATGCAACCCCCAGGTGTTTAAATATGCCATTATAAAAGTCTTGAATGCAACAGACGTACCGCAAACATCGCCCAAAACATCCGAGCCCGTAACCATCTATTTTTATGATTAAATTTATCAAACAAACACCCACGACTTGACGGTTTATTTATTTAGGTGTAGGGAATATATGTTTAAATACTATTATTGTTTAAACATGTGTTTAAACACTTAAACAATTGTTAAAGGAGAGAACCCGTGAATGACCATGAAATGAACACCTTCTGGAAAAAAATAGTGGATACGATTAACGACGGGCTCATGTTTATCGGTCCCGAGGGATCCATTTTAATGGTCAACAAAGCCTTTGAAACGCTCACCGGCTATACATCCGAACAGGCCATTGGCATGCCTTGCCACATGCTGGGGTGTGATGCCTGTGAACAGACCCTGCAAACAGGAAAAGAATCGGCATGGTGCAAATTATTTGAAAAGGGTCAGGCGGATATGAAAAAATGCCGATGCCTTGTCAGGCGCAAAGATGGCAGTTTTTTGCCGGTTTTAAAAAATGCCTCGGTCCTATGGGATGAAAACCAGACTGTCCTGGGAGTTGTAGAAACCTTAACCGATATTTCCGAGCTTACCCGGCTGGATGAAAAGGTCCATCTTCTTTCCAGACAAAGTGACAGGGACGCTGATTTTTTCGGCATGGTGGGCAAATCCCCTGAAATGCAAACGGTCTTTGATATGATCCGAAAAGCCTCTGAAAGTATGGCCCCTGTCATCATACTGGGTGAAAGCGGTACCGGTAAAGAACTGGTGGCAAATGCCATCCATTTATGCGGCTCCAGGAAAAACGGTCCCTTTATTCAACTCAATTGTGCCGCACTCAATGAATCCGTCCTTGAGAGCGAATTATTCGGCCATGCCAAAGGCGCCTTCACCGGGGCTTACAGCAACCGTATCGGCCGATTTGAAGCGGCCAATCATGGGGATTTTTTTCTGGATGAAATCGGGGATATCCCCCTATCGATTCAGACCAAATTATTACGGGTTCTTGAGTCAGGGCAGTTTGAAAGGGTGGGGGATATTTCATCGATCAACGTTGACGTACGCATCATCACTGCCACAAACAAGAATCTTGATGAGATGATCGCCAAAAATGAATTTCGACAGGACCTTCTTTTCAGAATCAATGTCATCCCCATACACCTGCCGCCCTTGAGAGACAGGAAAGAGGACATCCCTCTTTTGATCAATTCTTTTATTCACCGCCTGAATATAAAAACCGGTAAAACCATCACCGGAGTGAGCCATGATGCCATGGAA
>CAYWNB010000015.1:0-20171 GCA_964459195.1 uncultured Desulfobacula sp. | reverse complement strand
CCTGAATATAAAAACCGGTAAAACCATCACCGGAGTGAGCCATGATGCCATGGAAACATTTATGGAATATCACTGGCCGGGCAATATCAGAGAACTGAAGAATGCCATGGAGTATTCCTTTGTTACAACGGAAGGCCTTGCGATTTTTCCGGAACACTTACCCAAAAAAATAAGTTTTCCCTCCCGTGTCAAAGTACCGAAAGAAGAGAAATTTAATGAAAAGCACCAATTAATCCAGGCGCTCAAACAGACAAAAGGCAACCAGTCAAAAGCAGCCAAACTTCTTAATATCAACAGGGTCACCGTTTGGAACCGCATGAAAAAATACGGAATAGACCTTAAAAAGGTCTTGTCCGTTTAAGATATCAGTCCCTGAAAATTTTAAGTCGCATTTTCCTTCCATCAATCGTTGCATGGTTGCACCTTAATCTGACCTTTTTTTTTCAGCCCTCCTAAATCATTTCATAACTATCCTTAATAATATGTTTTTTTAGATCTGAAAATTTATTTTTTTACTGGTATAATCCTTGCTTTACTCATTAATAACGATTGGGAACATCACTAAAATGAAACCCTAAAAAATATCGAAGCCATTGGGGCAAATGCCTTAAAGGTAATAAACCATATTTAGGAGTAACACATGGATCAAACAAGAATCTTTGGACCTGTTCCGTCAAGGCGTCTGGGTAAAAGTATCGGAATCAACAATATTCCTCCCAAAATATGCACCTATTCGTGTGTGTATTGTCAGCTGGGCAAATCCTTGAAAATGATCACGGACAGGTGCTCTTATTATGATCCGGGTATGCTGTTGACAGAGACAAAAGAAAAAATCAAAAATGCGCATTTGAATAATGAACCCATTGATTACTTAACCATTGTGTCGGATGGCGAACCCACATTGGACGCAAACCTGGGCCAATTAATCGAGAAATTACGCCCTTTGGGCATCAAGATTGCGGTCATTACCAATTCAACCCTGCTGAGCTGCCCTGATGTTCGGCAAGAATTGTGCAAAGCAGACTGGGTCAGTGTTAAAGTCGACACCCTGGATGAAAAAATTTGGAAAAAAATAGACCGGCCCCATAAAAACATTAAATTTAATTCCCTATTGGAGGGTGTCCTTTCATTTTCAGAAGAGTTTACCGGACAACTGGTAACCGAAACCATGCTGGTAAAAGACCTGAATGACGACAGACAAGGCCTGGACGAAACAGCCCGATTTATTCGCAAACTCAATTGTTCTCTTAGCTATCTGAGTATTCCCACAAGGCCGCCTGCTCTAAGCTGGGTCCGCCCTCCTGAAGAACAAAAAATAACCCGTGCCTATCACCTGTTCAAGGAGCAGGCATTAAATACCGAATACCTGATCGGATACGAAGGAAATCAGTTTGCCTATACAGGAAATATAGAAGCAGATATTTTAAGCATCACATCGGTTCATCCCATGCGGGAGGATGCGGTTAATGCCTACTTAAAAAAAGCAAAGGGTCATTTTTCAATCATAGAAAAATTGCTGGCCGACGATAAAATTTTTGTCTCAACCTATAATAATGAACGATTTTATATGAGAACACTGGCCCCTCAGTAGACACCGTTAAAGACACAAGACCTGGTGCATTCATGGGAGCCATTACTTTTGATATATATTTTCCCATTGAGTGAAAATAATTCCGCCATTTTTTTTCACCATTTTAAACGGCAGGCCAGCTCGAATCCCCTGGCCCACTGTTTCCATGTCGGTTACCACTGATCCGCAAAGGTAATCAGCGCCATGGCTGAACAAGGCAGGGGAAAACGGGGTGGTGGGGCCAAGAACGATGACAGTTGCCTGGGGAGCTCTGGACAGGAACCAGGCCATTTTCCGGGTTAAAAGAGCCGTTCCCGTGAGGGCAAAAACATCCAGCTTGGCCAGCACGCTTTCCCATTGATCATGGGGGACAGCGCCCGGTACATCTTGTAATTCAAACAAATGGAAGGTTCCCACCCGTTTTCTTAAGGAATCTGCAAAGGGAAATTCTCCCACCAAACCGGTTATTTTATCTTTGCCAAGCCGGGCAATAAGGTCGTCTGCAGGGAAATTAGAGGATTCAACATGCTTTGGATCGGGCGCATTGCCGGCATTCAATGCGGCAAAGCCAAGAGAGATGGAAAAGGGAGACGGCTTGTTGATCAGGCCAACCACTTCTTTGACACTTTTCCCAACCATCTGATGTTCCAGGTCCTTTTCGGTCCCCTTGGGCCTTGCCCCAAGCAGGGAAGAAAGCCCCATGCGGCCGCCAGCCTTTACTGCGATAAATCTGGATCCTGCTATGATCTCTTCCACAACAGCATCCGGCCGGATAATGGAGGACATCATGCTGTGGGCAAGTTTTTTTTCATCCCCCTCAAGGGGGCGATCCGGAAGGACTGCCGTGGTCTGGGTACATGAATAGGTGCTCATCTTGGTTTTCCTTTTATCTTATATTTTAGTCATACTCTTTAAAGGGATTGGGCCAGCAATTCCCGGCGATTTTTTTTACAAATGATTAATTTGCTTTTACCCGATCGGCTGTGTGATAGGGTGACCTTGTCAAAAATTTTCTCAAATGGTGATATGCCCTGTTTTACAAACTCCCGGGAATCCTTTGGCCCCATTGCCATCATCCGTATATAAAATAACATTTTTATCCGATACATCTTTTTCCTTTGCTTTTTGCAGCATACCAAGGGAAAAATCATATCCAACGGCCAAAATATCAGAAAATCGTTTTCCAAAAGCAAGCACAACAGACCCTGTACCAGAGCAGATATCCAGCACCCTGGGGTGTATTTTCCCTTCTAATTGAGCTGAATCCACCAAAAATTTGCGGGTTTCTTCTCCATAATTATGGGAATGTAATTTTATAAACAAATCGTAAAAATGAGAGAAAATATTATAATATTTTTGCCGACCCCTTCGTATTTTTAACATGGATTTACCTATATCCTATATTTTTTTGACCAATTGGTTGGCTGCCGTTAACAAGGGATCCCAAACCGGGCCAAATGGCGGGGCATAGGCCAGATCTGTCTGAGAGAATTCTGCTACCTTCATCTTATTATGCAATGCCACGGCAATGGCATTAATTCTGTGAGCCACCCCTTCTTTGCCAACCATTTGAGCCCCCAGCAAACGGCCCGTTTTTTTGTCGGCCACCATATTGATATAGATCGGTGTTGAACCGGGCTGCCCATGGGCACGAGATCTTGTTTTTACATTATTTTCCACAGGATCAAATCCTGCAGCTGCCGCCTCCATAGAATTTAAGCCAGATCTTGCAACCTCCAGAGAAAAAACCTTGAACACAGCGGTTCCTGCAACGCCTTGAAGACTGGTTTGCCGTCCACAAACATTATCCGCCACGGCCCACCCTGCCCTGTTTGCTCTTAATGCCAGGGGAATCCAGCATTTGTCATCGGTTACCACATGGTAAGCGTCGGCGCAGTCTCCGGCTGCATAGATATCCTTATCAGAGGTTTGTAAATACTTGTCCACGGCGATGGAATCTGAAATTCCCAAATCAAGGCCGGCCGTTTTTGCCATTTCACTAGCGGGGGTAACACCAAACGCCGCAAGAACCAAATCAGCCTCAAGGATTAAATTTTCACAGACAACCTGAACACCATTTCCCAAGGGTTCAATTCTTTCAATGGGCACCCCTGAATGGATATCAATACCCCTTTGGATCAGCTCGTCGTATACAACATCTGCAAGGTCCGGTGACAGCCAGGGCAAAAAAACCGGACCCGGTTTCACCATGCTTATTTTTATGCCGCGACTTGCAAAGGATTCACACATTTCAAGCGCAATATATCCCATCCCGATGATCACGGCTTTTTTAATATTTTTTTGAGCGACCCTCTCTTTAATTTTTTTCCCGTCTTCAAGGCTTTTTAAAACCATGACCTGGGGCAAATCAAAGCCAGGCAGATCGTGAATTCCAGAAACGGCACCCGTGGCAATCAACAGTTTATCATAGTCAAAAACAAAGGGGTCCCCCCCAATGGTTATCCCGGATACCTTTTTCCCCCCAGGGTCCAGGGCCGTAACCCGATGTCCGGTTAAAAGATTAATCTTGTTTTTTTCAATAAACACTTGGGCTTTTCTGACAACCAGTTTTTCCATATCCCTTTGGGGATCCGCAATATTGTAGGGCATACCACAGGCACTGTAAGAAACATCATGGGTTTGTTCCAGTACCGTCACATCCATATCCGGATTCATTCTTTTGGCCCGACTTGCAGCGCTCATCCCTGCAGCATCACCGCCGATAATGACAAATTTCATTCCCCCCCCCATATTTTTAAATATTTAACAGGTTCAATTGATCCTTTAACAATCCTTTAAACCGGTCCAGGGTTATGGGATATGACTGCATGGGAATCCCCATCCAGTCACAATAGTCGAGGAATTCTTCCGGTTTATCTTCCATATATTGATCCAGAAAGCCAATGCCGTCAAGAACAATAGCACCCCCGGTATGTCTGGGGAAATTCTCATTGGCAATGGCTTTGTCCCAGCCCTTGAACACCTGGGTTTGATATTTAACCCACCCCGGGGTCATGAACCACACCGGTTCTCCTCCGGACATTTCAGTTGAAATCTGCTTCATCTTCTCATCACTTGCAAGCATTCCCATGCAATGACTGGCCTCAACTCTGGCAACATTTTCCCCTTGTTCCTCGATGATTGCTTTCATCAGGCGGGTTGGATTATCAGGATTGACATAACAATACTTGCCCCCATAAACAACGATCACACCCGATGCAGCCAACTTTGCTTTTTGGATATGCTTTATGAGCTGGGTTTCAAGTTCCGGAATATCCTGGTGAAGTCCTGGGGTTGTATAAAAAATATGCCGGGTATCAAGGAATCCTGTTTTTACAAGATGATTTATTTCAGGACTCATGGTTCCACAGGCCACTATTGCAATATCACTAAAGGATCGTTCTTCCACGGCAACCTCCTAAATAATTAGAATGAATATAAAAACAGTAATTCAATCTTTATGCCAGGGAATGATTCTTCTCTATTTATTTTCATAACTATCTATTATTATTATATAAAAAACATCATCCCGGATGTCAAGCCGTTAATCGTGTATTGCTAAAACAGAGACCGGTACTGCTTGTGCACCAGAACAAAGGGCAGAAGTGCTGTTTGAGGCAAAAAAAAATCCGGGGCAGCTACTGGCGGTATATAAGCTGCCCCGGACATTACGGAGGTGGTTAGTCAGACTTTTGGAGGTAAGTAAATGCCTTACATCTGATAACTAAGAAAATGAAATGCAGAGTTTATGCCAACGCATTCAATTAAAATCATAAATCATACCTAAACCCCTTATTATAGCCGGTTTAAAAAAAATAGTTCATCCAGCGTAAAATTTCGGCCCAACAAGTAACGCAATCATAGCGTTACTTGTTGAATAGTAGTCGGTACCGGTAACGTTATAATTGCGTTACCGGTACCGGCCAGGCCATTAATAACAGCCGGGTTTGCCCAGGGTCATATCGACCAGGGCCAGATAGAATGCCCCCACACAAAGCTCTGCACAATGATAATGGTCCCGGGGCAGCGTCTCTAAAAATTCAATCACTTGTTCGGGGGTAATGTCCCATGCCTCTTCCGAGGACTGCCCCTCGGCAAAATCGGCAACCGTATTGCTGCAGGCAACCGTGTTCATGCACCCCTGGACCATGAAAGAGACAGATTTTATTTTCTCCCGATTGCCTTTTAAAAAGAACTCCACCATATCACCGCAGTCCCCCTTTTTTTTACTATACCCGTCGGGATTCTGAATACGTTCCATCCTGTCAGACCGCATGGCCATCTCAATATAGTTCAAGGAATGATGTTGAAAAAACGCTTTGTTTGTCTTGGATTCCATTGATATTTATTCCGTCTTTTATTATGTTGATCTAAAAAAATCTTAAAAAAAATCTCCATGGTGCCTGTAATACCTCCATGGCATCTGGCTTATCCATAATACCTTCAAAAAGGGGATTGCGCCAGCGCTCAAATCCATTTTTCCATATTTTTCGATGTTTTTCTTTAAATATCTGCTCGTTGTAAAATATCAATTTTGAGCAATATTTATTTACAAAATTTGGAAATGACTGGAAACCAAAAAAGCGAATCAAACGACTCAAAAAATTGCGTTTGTAAGACCTTTATTATAATCATAGGCGGCCTGTGACTTTGTATATCCCCATAATTCCTTGAATTATAAACCATTTTGTCAAACTTATTTTTTCTTCGCCCATTGGCATGTGGTTTGCTTTTCACCTCGGTAGGGTATGAAGGATCAAAATTATATTATTCCAATGAATGAATTCCATACCCGATAAAGGAGACGATTAAAATGAAATTAGCGGTTACATCAAAGGGAGACAGGCTTAATTCAACACTTGAGCCACGATTTGGAAGAGCATCTTATATCCTCATTGTGGACACAAAAACCCTTGAATATGAAGTCCTTGATAATAAAAATAATAAAAATTCCTTTAAGGGCGCCGGTATCCAAGCGGCAGCCATGGTAAGCACCCATGGGGCTGAGGTGCTGCTGACAGGATTTTGTGGTTCCAAGGCATTTGAAACCCTTGAGGCTTCCGGTGTCAAGGTTGTCAATGATCAATCAGGCCCGATTATTAATGTTGTACAAAAGTTTAAACAGGGCAATGCTGTTTTTGCCGGTACGGCCAACAAGGAAAGATATTGGTAGCTGCTGCACACTAATTTAAAACGTATGGACAGCCTCAGGATGAAATCCAAAAACAATGGGTTTGCCTATATCCAGATCGTGATCTCTCAGGTAACTTCGCGGCCAAATGGCTTCAAATTGAAAATTTTGGGTTTGCAGATAAACATTTAAAAAAACGCCATTGCCTGTAATCCTTTCTATTTTACCGGTAAAGCAATTTTCAAATTTTTCCATACCAGGGGTTTTTAAAGAAATATTTTCAGGCCGTATCGCCATATAAGTTGCAGTGATATCAGGCTGAACGGAGGGTGTTATTTCAATGTTTTCCTGTTTAATTAAAATTTTCCCATTTCGGTTGTGGATGGGATGAATATTTTTCATTCCCACAAAAAAAGCGGTGAATTTCGAATTGGGTCGTTCAAAAATAGTGGCAATTTCACCCTGCTGCACAATTTCACCCGCATTTATAATGGCCCCTCTATTGGCAAGATATAATACATCGGAAAAATTGTGGGATACCATGATGATAGTGATGTCCAGGTCGTCATGAATTTTTTTTAATAATTGTTTGGCCTCTTCATGAAAAATGGGGTCCAATGCAGATAAGGGCTCGTCCAAAAGCAGCACCCTGGGATTTAAAATCAGGGCGCGCGCAAGGGCGACCCGCTGCTTTTCGCCCCCACTCAAGGCTTGGGGATGGCGCTTGATGATCTTTTCCAGTCCAAGTGTGGAAACCAGCGAATCAAACCGTTTCAAAGCGGTCTGCCGGGAAATCGAATGGTAAGCGACACCGTAAAATATATTCTGGGTAACCGTTAAGTGGGGAAAGAGTGCAAAATTCTGGTAGACAATGGCTATATTTCGTTTTTCAACGGCAAGATTGGTAATTTCCTGATTCCCAACCAGAAGCGTCCCGCTTGAAAAGGGAAGAAGGCCTGTTATGCCTTCCAGCAACAAAGACTTTCCCGAACCTGTGGGACCGATTAAAGAAAAAAAATCGTTCGCTTGAACATGGAGATTGATATCCTTTAGAACAAACCCGGGTACCCTTAAATTAATATTTTCCAGATGAATCATAATCTTATCTGCACTGGGGATGGGTTGAATTTGATAGCATGCGCAGTAAAATAAACAAGCAAAAAGAAATGATGATCAGCCATACCGCAATGGGTTGTGAATATTTTAATCCATAGGCGGTGAACCGCTCATAAATCATGACAGGGGCGGTCATGGGATGGTATGCCACAATAACAACTGCCCCGAATTCACTGATGGCCCGGGCTGTGCACATGATGATACCCAGTATCATGTGCCGCCAGGTCAAGGGAACCGTAATGCGCAGAAATGTGGAAAATTTTCCCGCACCAAGCGTTCGGGATGCATTTTCAAGTTGGATGGGAACACTTTCGAAACCGGCTTTTACCGTATTGACATAAAAGGGGAGCCCCACAAAAAGCAGAACACAGATAATACCGGTCCGGGTGCCCATAATCTGTATCCCGATGTCGGACAGAAATCTGCCAATGGGATGATTTCTTCCGGTCAGGCTGAGGATGGCAATGCCGACGACAGGATGGGGGATCATGATCGGCAGATCGATGATCCCCTCTATTATTTTTTTCCCGACAATCTGCTTTCTGGCCAGAAGATAGGCAAGGGGAGTTCCCATTAAAAAAGAAAGAATGCCGGCACCAAGGGAAAGACCGATGGATCTTGCAATGGCACCCATCACCTCTTTGTCTGCTATCGTTTCCATCAGCATCGTAAGAGACGGCTGGAATGTCATCTGAAGCAGCGGCAGTGTCAGCAAAAGGATCAATGGAAGACTGAACAAAAAAAACAGAGAATTTAAGGGTTCAATTCGCTTCATTTAACCTAATTTTTTACTTCCACCAAAGCGGTTATGTCAGAGGGAAGCCTGTCTGCCATTTCCCGGGACGGCACCCGGCAGGGTATAAAAGGGGGTTGACCCATCTCTTCCAGGGTTTTTAAACCGTATTCCGGGGATAGCAGAAATTTCAGGAAGGCTTTTGCGGCTTCCGGGTTTGGCCCGTCCTTGATCATGGTAATACCATAGGTGCATGATTTTCCTGTTTTCACAATCCAGGTGCTGGGTGTTTTACCGGTAACTTTCACCTGGACTTGTTTGTAAAAGTCGTCATATTTGTAATTGCCAAGGTTAATATGATCATCAAGCTTTACAAATTTCAAGCCGTGCTGAATCGCAACGGATAAATATTCCCAGGCATAATCCATATGCCCGGTTTTAAGCAGGTTAACCAGCTCAACGGATTTAGGCCGGATATTTTTTTTGGGGCGATTGTCAATGAGGTTTTGATAAAGACCGGCCTTGCTGTAAAATTTTTCAGCCAGCTGCAGCACCATAATACTTCGGTATCCACAGGGGTCAAGGTTTGGATCGGAATGGCCCCAGACAACCTCTTTTTTTTGCAGTATTTCATACCAGTTTTTATCATTGATCTTTTCCGCATATTTGCTTTGATCTGTGTAGCACAGAACAAGCTGATTTGTGGCAAACCTTACATTCCAATCGGCAAACTTAGGGATAAGGTTATTATCAATGACTTTATAATCTGCCGATGCCATGATGTCGGCAGGCTTGCCCACCTCTGAAATAAGGCGTGCCATTTTGGTGCTGCCCCCTGCTTCTCTTTGCACATCAATTTCAGGGTATTGGGCTTCAAAGTCTCGTTCAATTTTTTCAAAAGGGACGGTTAGACTGCCTGCATGGAAAACACTCAATTTACCCATCGGTTCTGCCTGGCCAGATGAAACAAAAACAAATGAAACCAGAACAGACCCCATTAATCCGGTTAAAATAGCGGTCAGGAGCCCCACTCTCTTTTTAATTTTCTTCATTTTCCCTCCTTTTTCGTTCATTTTGGTATGTTTTTACATATAAAAAATAACATTGCTTAAAATATAGCAAAAAACATACCAAAGACTACAAGATCGGACAAGATATGTATTGTAGTTTTATCTCAATTGGTTAGAGCAACATAGAAGATATCAGCCGAAGGAAGAACACAAAACTGCAACCCTTTTGCTCAATTTAGGAGCAGAAATGCGATTATAGAAAAAAGAGTGGGTCAACAACTTTTTTTGAATTTTTCCAATATGCTGTCATACTGTTTTACAACTATTTCCCAGGAAAACCGGCTGGTATAATCGGACAACCGTTGACGCAGTGGGAAAAACTTATCAGGGTCTTCCAAAAATTTTTCCAGTTTTTGTCCCAGATCTGATGTGGAGGTATAAATAATATCCCCATGAAAATTTTGCGGCAAAATTTCAGGGTAGGAGAGCCTATTGGGCAGTAAGGGGAAACAACCGTGGCGGATCGCCTCCACAACGGATATGCCAAAATTTTCCTGGAGGGCCGTACTGATCACCACGCTCCCCTTTGCCAGCCAGGATCGATATTCTTCCCGGGATTCAAGATAGCCATATACCAGAAGTTCTTCCTTAAACATTTCTTTGGCCGTCGTAAACACCTCGGGGATAATCTCATATTGTTCGCCCAGAAGGGCCAGATAAAAACCAACCCCTTTTTTTTTCAATTCAGAGAGAACCGCAAAAAACACTTCCGGTTTTTTGTCATAGTCCCACCGATGGTTCCAAATAATCAGAGGTCTGTCCAGGGAATTTTTTTCCAGGACAAAATGCGCTGCATCAAACCGGCACCCAGGGTAAAGGACCTGGCCTCGCTGCTCAAGTTCATCCAGAATCCACTCAGGTCTGGTGTCAGGCATCTGTTTGATAAGAAGCCTGGCTTCACCCAGAAAGGCCTTAAAATGATAGGCTGAATTAAAGAAGAGCCCGTCTGCAGCAACCGCGGAAATAATATTGGCAAACCCCAGGTGAGACTCCTTTTTTCCATGAAACCCCAGGGGATAGGAAAGCTGATTTTCATGGAAATACATGACAATAGGCGGCAGATCCCGGCCAGCCAAAGCAATGAAATCCGTTAAGTTCATCATATCCGTGGTAAAAATCAGATCGTATTCGGCCAGATTTTTGATCTGGTTGATAAAATAGAGGGAGGCCCCCTGCATCCGCCACTTCCAAAAGCAATCCGGCAGGGTCACAAGATCCACATCATGGGATGAATGGGCAGCAAACCCCAAGGCAAAATCTTTATGGGATCCCCCAAAGAAGGGTTCAAGAAAGAGAATTTTCACTGAAATCCATCCTTATAAAATTTTTGAATTTACCTTGTTTTTCAGGACAGATCAACCTGGAGATTGCCTAACCAGAAGGTCCATGCGTTTACGCAAGGTGTTGTACTGTTTCATAATGGCCGTGGTTCCCAAGAGTCGATATTCGGGAATGCTAAAAATAATAGTTATGACCTTTTTTCTAAAATATCAAATGTTTCATTCTTTGTTGTGCCCGACAGGGCATAGGAGTTATTGCGAATGGAAATGATCTCCTCTTTGACTTCAAAAAAAGCATCCATCAGATCAGGATCAAAGTGGTTTCCCTGGCCCTCTTTCATAATGGCAAAGGCTTTTTCCATGGAGAAAGCCTCTTTATATGGACGTTTTGATGTCAGGGCATCAAACACATCGGCAATAGCGGCAATCCGACCGGCCAGAGGGATCTCCAATCCTTTGAGGTTGTTGGGATAGCCGGAACCGTCCCATTTTTCATGGTGGGTTAAGGCAATGGTTTCAGCGACTTTCAGTGTGCTTGAATCGGAACCACTTAAAATCTTACCCCCGATGGTGGTGTGCTGCTTCATGATGACCCACTCCTCGGCAGTCAGTTTCCCCGGTTTCAGAAGAATGTTATCGGGAATACCGATCTTTCCCACATCATGCATAGGGGAGGCATAAAAAAAATCATCTGCCTCCTGACGTCCCAGGGAGATCGCCCGACCGATAACCTGAATATAATACCCAATCCGCTGGATATGCTGACCTGTTTCCGAATCCTTGTATTCCGCGGCCTGGGAAAGCCTTAATATAGTGTCCAGGGAATAGAGCCTCAATTTTTTAGAAGCAGCTTCCAACTTGTCAACGGATTGCTTCAAACTGGCCGTTTTTTTTTCAACTTCCTCTTCCAGTTTCCTCTGGTAATTGTACATGTGATCATTATAGGACTTAATCTTGAGCAAAGAGTTAACCTTGGCCTTGAGTATGATCTGCACCACGGGCTTGGACAGGAAGTCCTCGGCTCCTGCTTCAACGGCCTTGACACGATCCGTCACCTCGTCATGGCTTGAAACGATCATGATGGGAATATTTTTTGTGACAGGCTCATTTTTAAGTTTATGGGTCAGCTCAAGTCCATCCATCCCGGGCATGCTCACATCCAGAAGAATAAGATCGGGTAAAAGGTCAACTGCCTTTTCCCAGGCATCCATGCCGTCGAAGGCTTCACTCACCTGGTACCCCATCCGTGTTAGAATGGTGTTCATCAAAAGGCAGGTCATGGGATCATCATCAACAACAAGAATATGACGAGGTTGTTCCATTTATTATCCTTTGGATTTGCGGGCAGGAAATTTTAATTCAAACACGGCACCACCCTCTTTCCCCTTTGACTCAACAGAAATCTCCCCGGAATGGGCTGAAACAATATTGCGAACGGTGGCAAGCCCCAGTCCGGTTCCAGATTTTTTCCCAGTGGTCGTAAATGGCTCAAACAATGAGGTTCTTATCTCTTCGGGTATTCCCGGTCCGTTGTCTGAAAACCGGATCAGGACATGGTTCTCTTCACACCTGGCCGTAACCCAGATCATCTTATCTCCGGCCCCTTGGTGCCCGGTAAAGAACCCCTCTTTGGCATTCATGATCAAATTGTCAATTACCCTGTGCATCTGATCAGAATCAAATTCCACCAGGATATCATCACAGTCTTCATATCGGGAAACAAGGGAGATCTCCATGATTTCAAGCTTTTCCCTGTGATTGCCCAAGGTGGTCTCTAGGAAGGGGACCAATACGATTGGATCAGAGTTCAATTTGGGAGCATACCCCCTTGCAAAATCCAATATTTCACTAATCATCCGGTTGAGTCGAGTGCTGGATTCCATTACCAGGCCCAGGGTTTTGGAAATCCCCTTTTCTTCCAGGGACTCGGCGTCCTGTTGGGCAATCTGGGCAAACCCCATGATCGTATTCAATGGATTCTTAAGGTCATGGACCACGGCACTGGTCATCTGTCCAATGGCGGTCAACCGGGTTTCCCGTTCGTTAATATTTTTTTCAAGGGAACGATTTCTTAAATGGGTGGCAATCCGGGCTTTCAATTCCCGCATTTCAAAGGGTTTGGAAACATAATCGGTGGCACCGGTTTCAAGTCCCGTTTCAACCGCTTCTCCCCCTGATTTTGAGGTGGCCAGTATAATGGGAACTTTTGATAAATAGGGGTCCTTACGAATTTGCCGGCAGAATTCATATCCGTCCATCTCCGGCATCATCACATCGGATATGATCAAGTCCGGATTCATGCGCCTGGCCAGATCCAGTCCCTTGCGGCCATTTTCCGCCTGCTCCACCAGGTAGGTTTCAACAAGATTACCGGCAATAAATGCCCTGAGATCCGGGTTGTCCTCCACCACTAAAATTTTAGGGGCGTCCGGTGAGGCCAGATTTTTTTTATCGGTATATTCCCCGGTAAGGCTGTCACCCAGACCGGTCCCCCTGGTCACATCAGCAAACAGGGTTTTTTTGTTGATTTTTTTCCTCTCCTGGTATTCCTTGTCGATCAGTGCATCAAGTCTTTCCTCCGCAATCTTGTCGAATTTTCTTCGTCCTGCCTTTTCTCTACGATCAATCTTGGGGGAAAGGGGTTTCATTGGAAACTCAACCCGAAAAGTAGAGCCTTTACCGATTTCGGAGCGCACATCGATGTTGCCCCCATGGAGCAGGACTAACTCTCGAACCATTGCCAGGCCGAGTCCTGTGCCTTCATTGTTTCGGGAATGTTGATCATCTACCTGCAGAAACCGTTCAAAAATATCCTCCATCTTCTCTTCAGGAATACCGATACCGGTATCCTGAACTTCGAACCAGATACACTGTTTGTCCTTTCCGACACAAACGCTTATTTTGCCGTTGTCCGGTGTGAATTTCAGGGCATTTGAAATGAGATTGGCTGCAATAGTTTCAATTTTTTCAATATCCATGTCAGTATCAGGCATCTTATCCGTTCCTGAAATGGTCAGTTCAATGTTTTTCTGTCTTGAATAGGGAATGCTTGCCTGGACAAGTTCTGAAAGAATGTCACCCAGGTTTCCATTTTTATAGTGGCAGGTCAACTTGCCTGCATCTGCCTTGGCAAAATCCAGTATGGTGTTCACCTGGCGCAGGAGTCTATGGGCATTTGCTTCCATGGCCCGGAGCATCGGAACAGGGTCCATATCATTCCCGACTTGCAGGAGTTGCTCAAGGGGACCGATGATAAGGGTCAATGGCGTTCGAAGCTCATGACTCACATTGGCAAAAAACCGCATCTTCATATCATCAAGTTCGCGTAATTTTTTATTCGTCTCCTCAAGTTCATGGGTGACTTTGCTAAGCTCTTCGTTGGATTTTTGAATTTCATACCGGGATTTGAATTCTTTAAAACGGATGTCATTGTAGAATTTTAAGGAACTTACGGATAAAACTGAGACAAAAAGCATGAAATAATTATTATTCATAAAAATTGCCCAATCACTAACATTATTTAGTATCAGGAACGGTAAACAATACATCAGATAAATAGTGGTTACACATAAGAGACCTAACCTGAAAGTAATTGGAATCCAGATACATAACGCAAAAAGAATAATCAATATGCCTGCATAATAAGGACTCGACGAACCACCAGTCATATGAACACAGCGGAGAATGACGATTGAACAAACAATGCTGGCAGCAGCGCCAAGCCACATAGAATATTTAAAGCCGAATTTAGTCCGTGAAAGAAGATATATTATTATCGCACCGAGACTCATAAAAGATCTTACAAATATAAAATTTTTAATTTGTGAGCTGTCAGTTAAATAATCAAGTATTAAAAAAACTGGATTCCCAAAAAGAATAAAAATCATAGTAAAGCGAACCATTTGGTTACACCTTGCTATAGTTTCAATTCTATATTCTTTTAATAGGTCTAAATTAGTCATTTTTTGCACCAAACAGAATCAATGCCTCTGGCAAAGCCGGAGGCTTGAATTGTGAACCGCTCAAAGCGGTCATAAAACCATAAACCCACCTAAAGTAATGACGCTTAAAACAACACCGATTGATCAATCTTTCAATTGGTCTCATCTTGTTTTTTGATGTATTGCCGTATAATCGGCCAACTGTCAATACCAAATAACCCCTTGGACAAAAATATTGACCCACAAAATTGTAAGGCGGCTCTTAAAATTTTTCGGCTATATTTATGTCGGTTTCACTCTTTATATACCCAGCATCCTTAGGTACTCAATATTTCGGCAGCCCTGATACTCCCCATATTAACAAGATCTCCCATTAAGATGTCCTTGTCTTCTGTTTAATCCTAATGTAAACCCTATTATTTTTTTTCAGTTGTTATATTCAAGATAAAAATATCATCCATTATACTATCGGGAGGTATTATAGTTCCATGTCCCAATAATCTTGAGATATCAATTAAAATATTTTTTATATCCTCTTTTTTATTTTTCTCTATTAGTTTTACTGTAAGTAACTTCCTAAGATTGAAAAGTGCTTTACGAGTATCATTATCATATTTTTTATTAAATAAGTTATTTTCTGAATTATAGTGGTAGGATACATAATTTATCTTCTTAAATAGTTCAAAACATTGAATCGTTGCTTCCTGTGATGTCATTGTACTATGAGACCAGTTATCCAATTGTCCCTTGATTTCCCATTTTTTTCTCAATTCCGGCATGGAAACTCTACTAAGTGGACTTAAATACAAAGGATATAATTGATAATTAGGAAAGCCGAAACCAATTTGAAGATTGTTTAAAAAATCTGCAGTATTTGCTATTGTTTTTTCCGTCTCACCAGGATATCCGACTAGAAAGGTCATCAATAAAGAAATCCCGACAGTATCTATTAATTCTATCCCTTGTTTAATGTCATTAATCGACTGTTTTTTAAACATTCTATCCAACTGGCCCTGATCACCGGATTCAATGCCCAAGTATGAATACACCAATCCAGATTCTTTAATGAGTGAGATATTAGAAGGTTTAATTGCAGAGGCGCGCATGAAGCCGGCCCAGGCCTTAACATCGGCCTTAATAAATGTTTCACAAATTTGTTTTAATCTTCTTTCATTAAAAAACACATTATCATCCGTAATATGCAGGATATGATGACTTCCTCTTTCCAGGCTAATCTTTTTTATGATATTTAATTCATTTAAAATACTATCAGGGGTTCGCAATACCAATTTAGGATATAAATAGCAGAAATCACAATACCCGCATCTGTACGAACAACCGATTGAAGTCCGAAAAGGTATACGGGTCGGTAACTCATCAATAAGATCCCACCTTGTAAAATCAGTATTAAAATCTACCGGTTCCTCATAAATTTTTGTAAATTGAAAATTCCCGTTTGTATCCGGGATTGCTAAATTGGGTATGGCATGTAAATTTGCTTTACTTCCTTTATCCAGTTCTTTTAAAATATTTAATAATTCGGTTTTACCATGATTTGAAATGATAAATACATCCGCTCTCATATCAGATTTATTGCAGGGAAAGACAGTCAAACTGTCATTCACCATTAAAGAATTATCAAACTCCTTTTTTTTCCCCAACAAATCATTCCAGCAACTGCTTTTTAGAACAAAAACGCCGCCGACAATAATATAGCAATCAGGAAGTTCTTTTCTGATTGCTTCAATTAGCCATTTTAAGGTGCTGTTCCTTAATATCATAGTTGTTGAAATGCATATGGCGAATGGATCTTGTTTGGCTAATTCTTTTATCGTTTTTTTATTGATGATATTAGCCATTACCGTATCATACCCATTTGCTCTTAAAAGGCCCGTAAGATAATAGCCAGCAGCGGGAATCGTTGCTTCTGAATAATCTACAATTTGACGTAAATTATTATAGTCATATTTTTTTCTTATTAATTCTGACAAGTTTTGTAGTGTTAGTTCTCGTTTGTCTTTTTTTAATCTCAAGATAAAATCAAGATTTGCCAGTTCTTCAGAAAATATCGGGGCAATTATTCCGATGGTTCTTGCCATATCAGCTTCCTATATATCTGCTACTTTATAACACCCATGGAAAATAAGAATTAAATCCCAATAATTTGCAACAATTCAGGTTACAATAAGAATTTGTGTTGTTCTCTAAACTAATAACGCTTCCCAACAGAATTACAAATAGCCATATTTTTCCTATTTACATTTTTAATTATGTGTATAAAATCACCAACTGTATCGATATCGGACAAAAAAGATTCTTCAATTATTATATCAAATTGTTTTTCAACCCTTGCCAATATTTCAATTGCCATTAACGAATCAAGACCCAATTCTTCAAATATCAATGTATCATAAGTTATTCCTGATGAATCAATCCGTGTGATTTTTGATAAAATATCAATTAAGTCTTTATCTAAAATCGTTTCCTTTACCGGTTGAACCTTACGTGTCATTAACATTTTTGTCACCCTTTTTTGTTTTTTTTAAAATAAAACCTAAATGCTTCCCCTCGCAATCTTTCCAACTATAATTTCAATAAAAAAAATGATGCTAAATATATCCTAAATTCAAGATGCTTACATTTTTGAAAATCATCTATATCCGATTCATTACCTTTGGGATCTTATATGCGGCAATAATATTGCGTAAATATTGTTTAATCTTTATAACTTCATCTTTAATATCTTCATCTGTATCCATTTTAATCCTTGCGGAAAGTGTGTTATCGTTAAAATCAATACTGGCATCCATTATCTTCGGATAGGAAAGGACTGCTTTTTTCACCTCTTCTAAATCAATCATATTCCCTTTTAATTTTCTGGTATTTTTCTTCTCTTTTATAAAAACCAGATGATCTCCCTCAATCCTGCCGATATCCCCGGTTTTAAACCAGCCATCTACAAATGCCTCTTGTGTTTCCTTCTCTTGCCGGTAATATGATTTTGTCATATGGGGGTTTTTTATGAGGATTTCTCCATGGCCTTTCATATCTGCGAAAGATATTTTATACTCTATTCCATCACAAAAAGGGCCGATTGTTCCCGCCCTTGACTGTCTTCTAATGTTTCTGCTGATCGGTGTGAATTCAGTAAGCCCATATCCGTGGAGCAGTTCAACATCAAAGGCTTCTTTAATCGTTTGATATTTCTTTTTTGTAAGGGCACTTCCCCCGGAAATAAATGCCTTTAAGGAAGATAGATCCGTTGATTCTTCCCTACAATTTAAAAGCAGTTCGTATATTTCCGGTACAGCTGTGATGATATTAATATTGTACTGGGGGATATATTGAAATAATTTTAACGGATTAACAGTTGGTGAAAGAGTAGAAGTCATCTTATTCAATAAGGGAACAAAAAGGCAGCCGATCAATGGGAAAATATAATAAAAGGGAAGGATGACCAGCATGTTTTCTCCTGGTTTCGGTTTCAACCCCTTTAATAAAACCTCAGCCCCCATAAGATATTGTCCATGTGGTACCATGGCACCAAGTGGGTATCCATGGCCTCTATATGTATAATTTATTGAGGCAATACTATCCTCTATATCAGCAGGCTCCTGTTTGTTCGTTGCGGACTGGTGCAGGCTAAATTTGCCCTTTGATCGAAGAATAACGATCTTTCCTTTCAAATATGGCCCTATCAGCGGTAAAAATTGTTCCTCGGCTATAACCGCATGAGGTTCTGACTTTGAAAATATCTCATCAAGCTCAATCTTCCTGAAAGCCAGATTGACAGGGATCGGCTTTGCCCCCATATCCATTAATGCCAAAAAAACAGAAACAAAATCCACAGAATTTCCCAAAAAAGACGCGACCAAGTAATTGCGCCGTATTCCTGATTCTTTTAGAAATTCCCTGCCTTCATTTATCTTTTCTCTTAATCGTTTTGCGGAAGTATAAACAGGGGAATCATCGGGCAATATTTCAATATAGGCAGGATGATCCCCCCATGTATCAAGTGCTTGAAATACTTTGTCAGTAATCTTCATGGGTTATTTTTTTTTCCAGTAATGATGACAACCTGTTCCGGCTTGCCCATTGATGATGTCACCTTGATATTTACAAAACCGGCATTTTTAAACATAGATACAAGTTCATTGTCCGAATAAAATTTGAAATATCCATCCTCTTCCAGTTCAAAGAGAGCTGCCGCTTCGTTTAACATGGCTCTGGCAGCGATTAAGTTCCCCTCCTGGTCTTTAATTCCTGTATCCTCCATGTCAATTTTCTGAACCTTGTGAATATAGTCTGTAAAAATCAGGGAGATGTCACTATCCGGCTTCATTGATGAAACAAGCAACCGCCCCCCCGGTTTTAGCACCCTGTAAAATTCATAAATGATGTCATCGGGATTATAAAGATATGAAATAAAAAGACTCGCCACAATTTTATCAAAATAATTGGAGCTGAAATTCAAATTCAATCCCAGCCCGTTATTACTAAAATTAAGTTGCTTAAAAAGCATATCACCCGTTCGTATATTCACGTAATCTTCAGGAGGGATTGATCCTTGATGAACATATTTCCCATCTACCATATCTTGGGCAATTAACGCTTTATTGATAAATCTTGAAGCACGATTAAAATCGACTAGGGTTTCATAATCTGCCGTATTAAAATTGTCTTTCAAATAGGACCGGTCATCATGGGTCAGGACCGCTCCTCTCATTAAATTGTAAAGCCTTGCTGAAGCCTTTTGCAACAAATGATCAATTGTTACATTTATCAATCCATCAATTCTATTTCTTAAAAAATTGAAATCAAGTGTTGAATCTTTTACAAATTTTTCAACTGGAATCAGCCGATTCGGATCAAGATTCATCTGGATAAAATCAATTTTTCGGGGAAGAAGCGATTTGGTCGAATGAAAAATTTTTTCACATTTAGCCCTTGCTTTACCCAGTGCTTCTGGAACAAGATCAACCAAAACCAGATGAGCATCATTAATGTTTTCCCCCTGGCCTGCAAGGTTCAACAGCATATTTTCAGTAAAAAGGCCTGTACCACACCCCATATCCGCAAACACCTCGCCGTTTTCCAGTCCAATAAGCTCGCTTTGGACACTAACCAGTTCTATGAATTCCTTAATATTCTTATAAAAATCATAACCGTCATTGCCCCCTTTGCCAATCAGATAATCTTTCCAGTAATCATCAGCTTTAAACGCTTCCATATTACTGAGTCTCTCCCGTTCATAGGTGATAAGCCGAACCATATTTTCCTATGATCACAAATAACAGTTGGATTCAATAATATCAATCGGTTAGTTCCAC